>DATELS010000617.1:0-9013 GCA_035276365.1 Thermoanaerobaculia bacterium | reverse complement strand
GTCGAGCCGGTGGTGCTCAGCGGCGCGGAGTACATCGTCGTGCGCACCGGTCCGTTCGACACGCGCGCGAATGCCGCGAGCATCGCCAAGCGCCTGAACGACGCCGGCCTCGAAGCGATCGTCCTCGCCTCGCGCTGAATGCTTCTGTGTGGCGCCGGCCGCCTAGGCCGGCGGCCGACGGCCGAGGCGGCCGTCGCTACACTGGATGCGTGATCGTGTTCGTGAACGGCGCGTTCGGCGTCGGCAAGACGAGCGTCGCGCGCGTGCTCGCGAAGCGCCTCCCGCGCGCCTTCGTCTACGACCCCGAGCTCCTCGGCATCGCGCTGCAGCGCGTCACGCATGTCGCGGATTTTCAGGACCTGCGTGTCTGGCGCCGCCTGACCACGCTCGCCATCCGCATCGCGCATCGCCTCCGCGCGAACGTGATCGTGCCGATGGCGTTCTCGAACGTCGATTACCTGAACGAGATCCGCGCGCCACTGCAGTCGATTCACGTCTGTCTCGTCGCGCCGCTCGACGTCGTGCAGCAGCGCATCCGCACGCGCAACCATCGCGACGAAGAATGGCAATCGCGCCGCGCCGCGGAATGCTGCGATGCCCATCGCGACGCCGCATTTGCCATTCACGTCGACGCCACGCGCGGCGTCGAGGAAATTTCCGGCGAGATCGTGCGCATCATAATGAGCGCGCGTGAAGCCCGAACCGAAGAAGAAGCTCCGTCTCGATGACGTCTGGCGCGAGGCCAAAGATCTCGTCTGGGCGCGCCGCGCCCGCCTCGGCATCGGCCTCGTGCTCATGCTCATCAGCCGCGTCACCGGCATGGTCCTGCCCGCGACGTCGAAGTACCTCGTCGACGACGTGATCGGCAAAGGGAAGCACGACCTGCTGCCGCTGCTCGCGCTGGCCGCGGGCGCGGCCACGATCATCCAGGCCATCACCTCGTTCGCGCTCTCGCAGATCCTCGGCGTTGCCGCGCAGCGCGCGATCACGGAGATGCGCAAGCGCGTCGAAGAGCACGTGCTGCGCCTGCCCGTCTCCTACTTCGACTCGACGAAGTCGGGCGTCTTGATCTCGCGCATCATGACGGACGCGGAAGGCATCCGGAACATCGTCGGCACGGGACTCGTGCAACTCGTCGGCAGTCTCGTCACCGCCGCGATCGCGCTGTTCGTGCTGCTCTATCTCAACTGGTCGATGACGCTCATCACGATCGCCACGCTGGCCGTCTTCGGCAGCGCGCTCGCGATCGCGTTCAAGAAAGTGCGCCCGCTGTTCCGCAAGCGCGGCGAGATCAACGCGCAGGTCACCGGCCGTCTCGCCGAGAGCCTCGGCGGCATCCGCGTCGTGAAGGCGTACACGACGGAGAAGCGCGAGGACATCGTCTTCGCGAAGGGCGTGCACAACCTCTTCCGCAACGTCGCGCAGACGATCACGTCGATCTCCGGCATCAGCGCGTTCGGCACGGTGATCTTCGGCGTCGTGGGCATGGTGATGATGCTTCTCGGCGGCCGCGCCATCATCGCCCACCGCATGACCCTCGGCGACTTCGTGATGTACGTGTTCTTCACCGGCCTCCTGGCGATGCCGATCATGAACATCGCCTCGATCGGCACGCAGATCACGGAGGCGTTCGCGGGACTGGACCGCATCCGCGAGATCATGAAACTGAAGACGGAGCTCGACGAAGACGCGTCGCGCGACGCGGTCTCCGGTCTGCGCGGCGACGTGACGTTCGACGACGTGACGTTCGAGTACGACCCCGGCGTGCCGGTGCTGAAGCACATTTCGTTTCACGCGCCCGCGCGCACGACGACGGCGCTCGTCGGCTCGAGCGGCTCGGGCAAGAGCACGCTGATCAGCCTGATCATGACGTTCAATCGTCCGCAGAGCGGTGCGGTGCGGATCGACGGCGTCGATCTCGCCACGCTTCGTTTGCGCGACTACCGCTCGCACCTCGGCATCGTGCTGCAGGACAACTTCCTCTTCGACGGTACGATCGCGGAGAACATCCGCTACGGCCGCCCGGACGCGACGTTCGAGGAGATGCTGGACGTCGCGCGCATCGCGCACGTCGACGAGTTCGTGGAGCCGCTCGAGAAAAAGTACGAGACGGTGATCGGCGAGCGCGGGATCAAGCTGTCGGGCGGACAGCGGCAGCGCATCGCCATCGCGCGCGCGATTCTCGCGAACCCGTCGATCCTCATCCTCGACGAGGCGACGTCGAGCCTCGACAGCGAGAGCGAGGCGAAGATTCAGGACGGCCTGCGCGCCCTCCGTCGCGGCCGCACGACGTTCGTGATCGCCCACCGTCTCTCCACGATCCGCGGCGCCGACCAGATCCTCGTGCTCGAAGCCGGCGAGATCGTCGAGCGCGGCACGCACGCCGAGCTCCTCGCCCGCAACGGCCGCTACAAACAACTCTACGACCGCCAATACAACTTCGAGACGGACCGCTTCATCAATCCCGGGGAGGATTTCCTGCCGGTGCCGGAGCCGGTTGCCGCTGTACGCGGGGGCGGGAGTGGGGCGCTGTAACGCGAGCGCTACGTCGCGCGTGTTGCTGGTGACTGGTTGCTGGTTGCTTGTGGTGTCGCGTGCACAACACGCGTTGCCGCAGGTCTCCGGTGCGCGCAATGCGATCGGGCTTCTATCGACGCCGATCAGCCGCGATTGATCGCGCACTGTCAGAAAACTTCCGGCCGCTCAATTTCCGCCGAATGCGCGCGGCCAGCGCGCGACCGTCCACGCTGTCCGCTTTTGCGGTGTCCGCGAGCAGGAGTCGTTTCACGCGTTCGATGATCTTCGTGTCCACGTTAGGGACAGTATGCTCGTCTTCGGCGCGCGCCGCAGCCCTCACGCGCGAGATCTATGCGGCAAGACGCAACGCCACAGACAACCAGCCACCAGCCACCAGCAACGCGAGCGCATCACCGCGGACCGGGAGCGAATGCGATCCCTCTCGGTCCGCCCAGAACGCTCGACACGTACACATCGATGAACGCGCCGGTCGTGCCGTCGAAGCGGAGGATCGTGCCGTCGGAGCCGGCGTTTGCGTCGGCGCTCACATAGAGGTTGTGGTCGGGACCGAATGCGATCGCGAGCGGGAACAGGCCGGGACGCGTCGCGAAGACCGACGTCGTGCCGGGACTGCTCACCGAGCGGCGGCGCACCGTCGCGCGATCGAAGCGGAGGATCGCGCCGTCGCCGCTGTTGCGCGCGTTCGCGACGAACAGCGCGCCGTCCGCGCCGAACGCGAGATCGGTCATCTGTTCCAGTCCGCTGCGGCCGCTCGTCGCGAACACGTCGAGGAACTCGCCCGTAAGCCCGTCGAAGCGCACGATCTCGCTGCGCCATCCCGTGCAGCCGTTCGGACCGCTCACGCAACTGTCGTAGTTCGCAACGTAGAGATTGCCGTCCGGTCCGAACGCGATCGCGCGCGACTCGATGAGCGGGTAGCCATGCGTGAACTCGTCGATCAACGCGCCGGTGATGATGTCGAAGCGGCGCACGTTGCCACGTGCAGAGGCGTAGAGGTTGCCGTCGGGACCGAAGGCGAGGTCGAGGTAGGCGCCGGGATCGTAGAACGTCGACACCGTGCCCGCGGTCGCGCTGAACGGACCCTGCACGCGCATGATCGCGTCGCTGCCGTTGCCGAAGTTCGCGACGTACAGGTTGCCGTCCGGACCGAACGCCAGTCCCCACGCGCGGCGCGTCACCGGCTGCGCGTACGTCGCACCGCTCTGGCCGGGGCCGGGGCGCGGTCCCGCGGTCGTGCTGCGCGGGCCGTAGTAGCGCTGCACGCTGCCGGAGAAGAAGCCGGCCACGTACAGGTCTGACGAATGCGGCAGCGGCGCGAGAGGCGTTGCTGCGAGGAGAAGTGCCGCGAGCAGCATGCGCGTGATTATGCACCTCATCTAAACTGAGCGCCCGCGATGCGCCGCCTTCTCCTCGTCCTCGTACTTGCGCTCGCCGGTTGTCATCACGACGAGACTCCCGTCGCGTCGAACGTGTCGCGCGACGCGTACATCGGCTCCGCCGCGTGCAAGGACTGTCACGAGAAGAACTACATCGCCTGGACGCACGACTGGCACGCGCGCGCGCTGAGCAAGGCGACGCCGAGGGACATGGTGGCGCGGTTCGACAATGCGCATTTTCGCGGCGACTCGACCGAGGCGTGGATGGAGCGGCGCGGCGACCGCTACCTCATGCGCACCCGCGACAAAGACGGGAATCTCGGCGACTACGACGTCGCGTGGGTCATCGGCGGCAAGCGCATGCAGGACACCGTCACCGTGTTCGACGACGGGCGCTGGCAAGTGCTGCCCGTCTACTTTCACGTGACGGGCGGCGGTGCGTGGGTCGACTACAACGAGTCGAAGCAGGGCATCGTCACGCCCGCGCATCCGTACTTTTGGACCAACTTCCGCCGCACCGCGAACAAGGAATGCCTCGACTGCCACGCGACCGGTGTCGACGTGCGCTACGACCGCGCGTCACGACGCTGGTCGACGACCTTCGCCGACGCCGGCGTCGCGTGCGAGTCGTGTCATGGGCCCGGCGCGCGTCACGCGGAGACGAAGCTCGCCGGCGACATCGTGCATCCGGGCGAGGCCGACGACGACGTCGAGATCGCGCTGTGCGGCGCGTGTCACGGTCCGCGCGAGCCGCTCTTTCCCGTGCTCGATGCGAAGAACCGCTTCCGTCCCGGCGATCGCTACGACGACAAATACGAGGCGCTGGTGATCGTCGACGGACGCGAACGCTCCGGCGAGTACTTCGCGGACGGACGTCCGAGCAGTTCGAGCTTCGAGTACCAGGCGCTCCTGCAGTCGCAGTGTCACCGCCTCGGACGCGCGACGTGCCTCACGTGTCACACCGCGCCGCACAAGCCGCACGGCGCGAACGAGATCGAAGGCGACGTCAACGCGTCGTGTGTGAAGTGCCATCGCGACGTCGCGGCGCAAGGCGCGGCGCACACGCATCACACGTCGGCCGCGGGCGCGTCCTGCGTCGGCTGCCACATGCCGCGCGTCGTGAGCGGCGTGCTCGACAAGTTCGCCGATCACACGATCGACATTCCGAACGCGGAGAACACGATTCATCACAACGCGCCGAATGCGTGCGGTGTATGTCACGCGGACAAGACGAACGACGCGATCGCGACTGATATCGCGCGATGGTGGCCGCACGCCGCGCAGCGGCAGCAGCGTCGCGTGCAGCTCGCGGAGGCGATCGATGAGAAGACCGCGGCGCAGAGTCTTCCTGCGCTGACCGCGATTGTGCGCGACACGAAAGAGGCGCCGACGCTGCGCGGCGCGCTGGCGCTTCTGCTCGCGCAGCGTTTCCCGCGCGACGCCGGCGCGGTCCTCGTTCCGCTCCTCGGCGATCGCGAAGCCGTCGTCCGCTCGCGCGTTCTCGAAGCGCTCGGCTACACCGACGCGCACGCACACGCGGATGTCGTCGCGCGTCTGCTCAACGACGCATCGCTGCAGGTGCGCCAGAACGCGGCGCTGCTGCTGGCCAGTCTGCGCGATCCGCGCGGCGAGCCCGCGCTTGCGAAACTCGCGGGCGATCCCGCGACGCGCGGACTCTTCCGGCCGCACGTCATGCTCAGCGTCGCCGCCGCGAATCGCGGCGACTTCGACGCCGCCACGCGCGAGATCGACACCGCGCTCTCGCTCGCGCCGTACGCGTCCGACGCGCTCGTCTTCCGCGCCGACATCGATGCGCGCCGCGGCAATCTCGCCGCGGCGCGCGCGGAGCTCGAAGACGCGCTCCGCTTCAATCCCAGTCATCGCGGCGCGCTGGCGCGGCTCAGGGCCGCGGGTTGGACGCGGTAGCGCGTCCGCGCAGATGGTCGAGCGCCCACGCGCCCGGCCCCTGAGCCGCGATATACAGAAACAGCCAGCAGTACAGAATCGCGATCGAGCCCTGGTTCACGATCGGCCAGAAGCCGTTCGGCGCGTGTCCCCAGAAATACGCGACGGCCATGAGACCGCTCGACAGAAACGCGGCGATGCGTGTGAAGAGACCGAGGGCGATGAGGATGCCGCCGACGAGCTCGATCGGGCCGGCGATCCACGTGATGTACCACGGGATCGTCATGCCCGGAGGCATCCCTCCGAACATCCCGAATACCTTCTGTGCGCCGTGACACGCGAACATCACTCCGGCAAGAATGCGCATGATCCCGAGAATCTGCGGAGACCAGCTTTGGAAGCGGGCGATCATGCGAGCTCCTTCACGTACGCCTCGAGATTCTCGAAGGTGCCGGTCCAGCCCTGCGTCATCGACGGCTTGCCTTCCGCGAACGTCGTCCGCTCGACGTCCGTCGCGTGAATCGGCGACCAGTACACCGTCACCGTCGTCTTGCCATCGCTCTCCGTGAAGAGGACCGTCGACAGCATCTCCAGAGGCCACTGCGGCGCGAACGGATGGCGCGTCACGCCCTTCGCGTCATCCGAGAACGAGCTCAGAAACACCAGCCGCTCCGGCCGCGTGATCTCGCGATAGATCCAGCGGCCCCAGATCACGGTGCCGTCCGGGATGCGCATGCCGTAGTGAAAGATCCCGCCCGGGCGCAGATCGTTCGTCGCGCTGACGATCTCCGCGCCTTTCGGGCCGAACCAGCGGCTGAGGTGATTGACGTCGGTCCAGACGTCGAACATGAGCTCGCGCGGCGCGTCGAACGTGCGCGAGAACACGAACGGATCGTCCGAGGAAACGAGCTTCTCCTCGAGGCGATCGAGCGTCTGCTGGAGTCCCTCGACCGCGCCGTAGTCCTCAGCGACCTGATTCCGCTGCTCCGCCGTCGCGAAGATCATTCGCATCTCCACGCGCGTCGACGTTCGATCACCGAGGCCTTCGTCGATGAAGTCGACGACGACGTCGAACACCGGACCGCTGACGTGCGAGTACGCGAGCCGCTCCGGCCGTTTCACCTCGCGATAGACGATCTTGTTCTTGTAGTCCGTCCCGTCCGGGCCGTGCATGATGAAATCCCATGTGCCGCCGGCGCGCACGTCCATCGCGTGAATCGTGTTCGTGAAGCCGCGCGGTCCCCACCACTGCGCGACGTGCTCGGGCTCGGTCCACATGCGGAAGACGAGGTCGCGCGGCGCGTCGAACACGCGCGTCGCGGCGATCTCGCGGGCTGAGTCAATGCTTGCTTCGTTTACGGCCATTCTTTTTCTCCTTGTGTTGCAGTTCGCGCAGATACGCGTCGAGTCGATCGAAGCTTTCTTCCCAGAAGCGGCGGTAGTGGCCGATCCAGTCGGCGACCTCTTTGAGCGGGCCGGCGTCGAGGTGACACGGGCGCCACTGCGCGTCGCGGCTGCGGGCGATGAGTCCCGCGCGCTCGAGCACCTTGAGGTGTTTGGAGACGGCAGGCAGGCTCATGTCGAACGGCTCCGCCAGCTCCGTCACCGACGCCTCCCCCTCGGTCAGTCTGGCCAGGATCGCGCGGCGCGTCGGATCGGCGAGCGCGGCGAAGGTCTGGCTCAGCGGATCGGTGCCTGAATCAACCATCGAGTTAATTATCCAAATGGTTAACTACGATGTCAAGAAGAGATTTGGCACGCCTGTCGCTGTGGCCGAATTTCATGCCCCTGCCCGATCTGCTCCTCTCGCCCGAAGAAGCCGCACGCGTGTTGTCGATCCCGCCCGACGCGGACGCGCCGTCCGCGGCCGCGCTCGAGGAGTACTTGCGCGACGGCCTCATGCGTCTGTATCAGGTGGTCGCGGAGCGCCGCGTGGCGGCCGCGGCTCCCGTGGAAACGGCAGAGCCTGAAGAGATCGCTCAACCTTTCGAAGACAATCACGCGGACGCGCCGCGCCCGCACGCCGAGCATCGCCGCGCGCCGCGCTTCGAGGCGCACGCCACGCTCACAGGAACGTATCGCGACGCGAACTTCTCCGTCCTCGAGATCTCCGCCACCGGCTTGCGCATCCGTCACGAGGAGACCTTCCGCGCCGGCGACGAGGCGCGCCTCACGCTCACGCTGCAGAATCCTTCACCGCGCCAGTACACGTTCCGCGCGCGCGTGGCGTGGACGACAATCGCGCAGCGCGGCAGCGGCCCGTCGTACTGCGTCAGCGGACTGCAGATCACCGCGAATCTCGATCACCTGCAGCGCGTCGTCGAACATCTCCGCAACGTCGACGACGGCCGCAAGCGCACGACGCCGAACCGCACGCCGGCCGCGCTCGTCGGACTGACCGACGACGACGTCGCTTCGATCATCCGCGCCTACCGGCGCTTCACGTCCGATCCGGTCGAGGCGGCGCGCTGGTACTCACGCGCGCGCTTCAGCCTCGTCGACGAGCACGTGCGCAGCGTCGCCCCCGAGCGCGCCCGCGACCGCGAGGAAGTCCTCGGCATCTGGGAGTTCCTCGAGCGCAAGGTCGCGGTGGAGGCGGTCATCAACGTGGTGAGCTGGCTTCGCCGGACGCGCTCGGCCGCGGCCGTGTGACGTCATCCGGTGTGAGGTCGTCCGGCGCGAAGCCGCAGCGTCCTGCCCATCCCGCGCGGAATCGCTCGCGCTCTTCCGGCGTCATGCGTTCCCAGCGACGGCGCATGCCGCCGCGGCGCGGACCTGCGTTGAATCCGAAACGTCCGAACAGAATGCGGCTCAGCGCGAGGATTCCCACCGCCTGCCAGAACGTGATCAGGTGAAAGCCGAAGAGCGGCGGCAGCAGCCAGTTCCACAGCGCGCGCACGATCGCGCCGCCCAGCGCGACGAAGAGCGCGAAGCCGAGAATGGCCAGGGGCGCGAACATCAACATCTTCTTTCCACGGGTCATGATCGTCATCCTTTCGTGAGCTCGTCGTAGAGGTCGCGCAGCCGCTCGCGCAGATGCAGCACCGCGTAGCGCTTGCGCGAGAGCAGCGTGTTCACGTTCACGCCCGTCTCCGCCGCGATCTCCTTGAAGCTCTTTCCTTCAAATTCGTGCGCGACGAACACCTCGCGCTGTTCTTCCGGCAACTCATCGAGCGCGAGATCGAGCTCGTCGA
>DATELS010000616.1:0-9090 GCA_035276365.1 Thermoanaerobaculia bacterium | reverse complement strand
GCGGCGCGCGAGCCACTGGGGACGAGCTTCGCCGCCTCTTCGCGCACGGCGTCGTTCACGAAGGCGAACGTGTCGTCCTCGATCGCGGTCACGCCATCGACCGCGAGCTCTTCGAGTGCGCCGTGGAAGAGGAAGTCGGCGAGAAACTTCGTTGCGCGTTCGCGAGGAATGCGCGTGCCGAGGAGGGCGAGGGCGGAGAGATAGGAACGCGCGGGCTCCACGAGTCCCGTCAATGGCGCGTTCTCGCGCGGCACCTCGCCGTTTGCGAGATACGCGGCAAAGCGCGGCGAGTCGACGAATGTCTCGATGTCCGCGCGGAGTGCCTCCCGCGCGGCCAGTCGCGGCGCGATGAGAAACGCGCGGCGCTCCGGCAGCGCGTTCTCTTCGCTCGGCAGGAGCCACGCGCCTTCGCCCGAGTGCGCGAGGAGGTCGACGACTCTGCGTGAGCCGTCGTCGAACGCCGCTTCGTTCTCGATGATGAAGACGTGCGGCGTGCGCGACGTCGCGGCGAGGATCTTCTCCGCGACGGCGGCCACGTCGAGCGTGCGATCGGCGGAGAACGCGTCGAGCGCGGAGTAACGCGCGAGTGGCGACACGCCGCGCAGCACGACCGCGCGAAACGAGCCTTCCAGTTCCGCGAAGCGCGTGACCGCGGACGCGCAATCGCTGCCGCGCGTGCCGAAGCGGCCGCCGTTTGCGAGCATGCGCAGTCCGTCCGCGCCCGGCGCCGCGATCGCGCCGCATGCGGAGCGGCGCAGCCAACGCAGATCGGCGGCGACGTCGCGCGTCACGCGAGCGAATGCCTCCGCGTAGATCGCATCGGCGCGCGCCCACGAGTGGCGCAGCACCTCGAGCTCCGCGCCGATCACGTCGGCGAATTGCTGCGCGAGCGTGAGCGCCGGCGGCGCCTCCTCCGCGTGACGCGCCGCAACGCGCACCAGCCGCACATCGCTCCCGCGCTTCTGCACGACCGCCCACTCCGCCGCGTCGACGTCGCCGTCCGCAATCCCGGCGAAATGGAGGAACGCCTGATGCGCGGCGAATTGTCCGAGAAGGGAGAGGCGGTCGCGGGCGCCGCAGTCGCGCGCGTCGGCAAGCGGCGTCAGCGCGAGCGACTCATCCCAGGGCAGCGAGGCATGTTGCAGCGTCGCCAGCACCGCCCGGTCCCACGCGAACGCGCGCGGAGAAACCGCAGTCGCCCCGCGGCCGCGGCGGCTGGAATTCCGCATAGACATGTTGGATGGCGAGGAAGAGTAACGGAAAAGCGTCTGAATGGCGAGTCCAGAGCGGAGGTTGGAGATCGGAGAGCGGCGGGGTCGTGGCAGAAGGGCGCGCCTGTCGGCGACCCGCGCGTACGGACGGCCAATTCATTCATGAATCGCGAAGACGCCGTGAACCTCGGGAACGTCTTCGCCATGCTCGAGACGGTCGGCCAACACGCGGAACGCGAGCGCCTTCGCCTTCGCGACCGCCTCGTCGCGCGTCGTTCCGTACACGAGCACGCCCGGCAGCTCGGTCACTTCGCCGATCCAGCGACCATCCGTCTCGCGCTCGAGGGCGACCGTGAAATCGCTCATCTCGCGAATCGTACACCGCTACAATCCCGCCCGCATGAACGACGTCGACATCGCCGTTGCGGCGGCGCGGGAGGGGGCGGCGGTCCTCCTGAAGTATTGGGAGCAGTTGGGCAAAGAGGATGCGGATCTCAAGGCGCGCAATGACTGGGTGTCGAAGGCGGATCGTGAGAGCGAAGACGCGATCGTCGCCTTCATCTCTTCCCATTGCCCGACCGACGCCTTCCTCGGCGAAGAGAGCGGTCGCAGCGAGCAACGCAGCGCGCGCGTGTGGGTGATCGATCCGCTCGACGGCACGTCCAACTACCTCCAGCACTTTCCCATCTGGTCCGTCTCGATCGCGCTGCGTCAGAACGACGAGACGATCGTCGGCGTGATCTACGAGCCGCTGCGCGATCTCTTCTTCACCGCGCAAAAGGGCGCGGGCGCGTTTCGCAACGGCGAGCGCATGCGCGTGTCGACACAGGGCGGCGTCGAGGGCTCGTTTCTCGCGACGGGCTTCCCGTTTCGCGCGCAGGAGTACGTCGCGCCGTATGTCGCTATCTTCACGGACGTCATCCGCACATCGAAAGGCGTGCGACGCGCGGGCTCGGCGGCGCTCGACCTCGCGTACACCGCGGCGGGCGTCTTCGACGGATTCTTCGAGATGCATCTCGCGCCGTGGGACGTCGCCGCGGGCGCGCTGCTCGTGAACGAGGCGGGCGGCGTCGTCACCGATTTCTCCGGCGGGCAGCGCTGGCTCGAGCGCGGCAACATCGTCGGCGCGTCGCGCGACGTGCATGCGGAGCTGATGACGATCATCGGACGTCACGTGTCGGAAGATCAGCTCGATCACCGCAAAGGCGCGCGCCCGCTGTAATCGACGATGCGCAAACTTCCGCGCGCGTTTTACCTCCACGACACCGTCACCGTCGCGCGCGCACTCCTCGGATGCGTGTTGTGGCGCCGGCTCGACGACGGCACGCCGCTCGCGGCTCGCATCGTGGAGACCGAGGCGTATCTGGGGGCGAACGACATGGCGAGCCACGCGCGGCGCGGGCTGCGCTCCGAGCGCAACGCGTCGATGTACCTCGAAGGTGGACACGCGTACGTCTACTTCACGTATGGCATGCACTGGTGCCTCAACGTCGTCACGCAGGAGGAAGGCCTCGCGGAGGCCGTGCTGCTGCGCGCGGCGGAGCCCGTGCGCGGCATCGAGTGGATGCGCGAGCGTCGGCCGAAGGCGAAGAAGGACACGGACCTGATGAACGGTCCGGGAAAACTCTGCATGGCGCTGGACATCGACCGTCGTCTCGACGGCGCGAGCCTGCGCGGAGAGACGTTGTGGCTCGCGCCGCGCGACATCGAAGTGAGCGACGAAGACATCGCCGTCAGTCCGCGCATCGGCATCGACAACTCCGGCGACGCGGCCGCGTGGCCGCTGCGCTTTTTTCTGCGCGGCAATCGCCACGTGTCGGCGTACCGCAATGTCTGACCACTACCGCACGCTCGCCGTGCCCTCGGAGTTCCGCCACAAGATCGACCGCTCCGACTTCCTCGGCATCGCCTTTCCGATCGAGCGCGAAGACGCGTTCTTCGAAGAGCTCACGCGCATTCAGAAACGCTACTTCGACGCGACGCATCACTGCTGGGCGTTTCGATTGTTCACCGACGCGCGCTCGCGCAGCTCCGATGCCGGCGAACCCTCGGGCACCGCGGGCAAGCCGATCCTCGCAGCGATCGAAGGCGCGGCGCTGCACGACGTCGGAGTCGTCGTCGTGCGCTGGTACGGCGGCGTGAAGCTCGGCACGGGCGGACTGTCGCGCGCGTATCGCGAGACCTCGGCCGAGGCATTGCGCGCGGCGACGCTCGTCGATCGCTATGTGTACGAGCGCATTCGCGTCGTCGCGCCGTTCGACTCCATCGGCGCGATCTATCGGCTGCCCGATCCGCCGAACGTCCTCCTCGTCGAGACGCGTTTCGGCGACGAGAACGAGTTCTTCTTCGACGTGCGCGCCTCGCTCGCCGACGACTTCCGCAAGCGCATCACTCTTCGGTGACCGTCGTGTTTGCGATGCGATCGCCCGTGCGCGGCGTGCCCGCGACGACGAGCACGATCTCGACGAGATTCCACAGCGGAATGATGAGCGGGAGATTGCGCACGAGCGAGCGGCCGTAGCCGCAGCCTTCGCCGCGCGGCGTGAGCAGACGGAGGCCGAGGAGTTGCTTGCCCATGGAGCGGCCGCGGAAGCCGTCGCGGAGCAGCATCGCCAGCATGAGGATGCCCAGCGCCGCCCACCAGACGAGCTGGATGCCTTTCGGCGTCGTCGTCCACGTCATCGCGTAGCTGATGATCGACGCCGGCAGGATCAGCAGAATCGCGATCGACAGCGCGTCGACGAGGAACGCGGCGATCCTGAGGAGCTTGGTTTGCGGACCTTCGGGCATGAAACCTCTCGGAGCGATTGTCGTACAACCCCTCTGCAGGTGCCGTATGAACAGCTCGAAGCAGACGGTTTATTTACTCCTCGTCGTCCTGGCAGCGACGGCGTGCGGACGAGTGGAGCATCGCGTCCGGGATCACATGACGATGACCGTCACGCGGAGCTGGCCGGCCGCCGGCATTCACGAGCTGGACGTCTTCGAGATCGGCGGACGCATCTCCATCGAGGCGGCGCCGGTCACTGAGATCTCGCTCGTCGCGACCGCGCGCGGTGAGCTCGAGCCGAAGATGGGGCAGGAGAACAACGGCCTGTTCGAGACGAAGCTCGAAGGCGACACGCTCCGCATCGGCCGCCGCAATCATCGCCGTGAGAGAGGGCTGCATATCCCGTTTCTCTTCGATCGCAACGAAGTCGAGATCGACTACGTGCTGAAAGTGCCGGCGACGGTGTCGCTCGACCTCAGCACGGTGAACGGCCGCATCGTGACGCGCGGGACCGAGGGAATGACGCAGGCGTCGTCGGTGAATGGATCGATCGATCTCGAGACCGCGGGCACGCGCGAGCTGACCGCGACGACGGTGAACGGCCGCGTGAAGGCGAAGTTCCTGAAGTCGTTCGAAGGCGCGCGGTTCAAGAGCGTCAATGGCGGCGTCGAGGCGATCCTGCCGAACACGGCGTCGTTCACGGTCGATCTGTCGCAGGTCAACGGCGACTTCGAGGCGTCGTTCCCGCTGAGCGTGCACTCGAACCCGGGCAGCCGGCGCGTGTCGGGCGAGGTGAACGGCGGCGCGCACGAGCTGAAGATCACGACGGTCAACGGCGACGTGGAGCTGCTGCGCCTCAACGATTCGCTATGATCGGTGTGTGACGCGCCGCCGCATCGCCGAACTGGCGCTCTTCTTCGCGGCGGCGCTGGTCGCCGTCGCCACTCTCCGCAACTACGACTTCTTCTGGCACCTCGCGACGGGACGGTGGATCGTCGAGCATCGCGCGCTGCCGCCGACGGATCCGTTCGCGATCGCGAGCGATCGCGTGCCGTGGATCAATGGGGAGTGGTTGTTCGAGGTGGTGTTGCACGCGCTGCACGCGATGGTTGGACTCGCGGGCATGTCGGTGTTGCGCGGGCTGCTGGCGGCGGCGGTGTTCGCGCTCGCGAAGCGTGACGATGGGTTGGCGTTGTGCGCAATCGCGTTCGCCGGCGCGATGGCCACCTTCGACATGCGCCCATCCTCCGTCGCGCTCCTGTTCCTCGTGATCGCGTTGCGCGTGGAGTCGCCGCTCGCGCATGCGATCAACACCATTCTCTGGATCAACATCCATCCGTCGGCGATCCTCGCGCCGGTCGTCGCGGCGTTGCGCACGCGTCGCGTCGCGCCGGCGCTCGCGAGCGCGCTCGCGCTGCTCGTGAATCCGTTCGGCATCCGCGGCGTGCTCGCGCCGATCGAGCTCACGCTGTTCGCGCGCAGCGGCGCGTTCGTGAACGCGGAGTGGCTGCCGAGTCCCGTGCGGCTGTTTCCGCTGCTCTACATCTGCATCGCCATCGCGATCGTGATCGCCATTCGCAACAAACCCGAGTGGTGGCGACTCGCGCTGCTCGCGCTCTTCGCGTATCTCGCCGTGCGTCACGTGCGCAATCAGGGACTGTTTTTCGCCGCGTTTCCGATTCTCCTCGCGCCAGTGCGTTTGCCGCGCATCGCAACGTACGCGATCACGGCGCTCGCTCTTCTCTTCGTCCTCTTCACCACCGACCACCGCCTCGGCATCTCCCCGCAGCGTTTCCCCGTGAACGCGGTCGCGCGACTGCAGGCGACGCAACTGCGCGGCAACGTCTACAACGCGGATCAATTCGGCGGCTATCTCATTCACGCGTTCTATCCCGAACGTCGCACGCTCACCGACGGCCGCAACGAGCTCTATCACGCGTACATCCCCGAGTACGCGCACGCGCGTCGCGACGAGCGCGCGTGGCGCGCGCTGCTCGCGAAGTACAGGATCGATCTCGCGGTCGAGGAGTATCTGCCTCCCGTACCTGTCACCGATGCAGTCACGCGCAAGACGCAGCCGATGGCCGCGTCGCTCGCGTACTGGCCGCGCGAAGAGTGGGCGCTCATCGGATTCGATCGCGCGGCGATGGTGTTCGCGCGACGCGCTGCGTTTCCGCGCGAGGCGATTGCGAAGTGGGAGATTCGGGGAGTGGTGCCGGACGCGCCGCCGCGACGATAGTCGCAGACAACGACGCTAGTTCACGGTCTCGTTCGGATCCGCGTACTGCAGCTCTTCTTCCGGCCAGCGCTGACGCAGCACGCGATCAAAGTGCGGACGCACGACGGCTTCGTAACGCGAGTCGATGCCGGGGAACAACTCCAGGATCGCCTTGCGCGCGCAGTCGACGAGGCAGCGCGCCTCGCGATGCGACACCGTGCGGTCGCTGCTGATCAGGTTGAGCGTGAGCTCGACGATCATCCGAACACGGCGGAGTCTGCGGCGCTCGAAGAACGCGGAGGGGACCTCCGTCTGCGACTCGTATTCGAATTTGGGCATCGTCTGTTCAGTGGGCCAAACCCTGCGAAGGGGGAGCACATTCCAACGAATCACGCGTGCTCGCGATCCCCTTCGGCCCAAATCTCATCCGCCACCGTCGGATCGACGCGCGAGTCGTAGTAGCGGATCGCGCCGCGCGCGACGGCGTACACTGCGGCGTAGTTCAGCGCGCCGCCGCTGATGACGCCGAGGAAGGGGACGACTTTGGCGAGGCGCTCGCGCATGAAGCGCGCGCCGATCTTCTCCGCGATCACGCCGCCTTCGACCGTCGCGGAGCCGAGCATCGCGGCGATGCTCTGCTTGCCCATCCCCACTCCCGATCCATACGCGAGACACGCCAGCGCCTCGGTGAAACGCTCCCGCGAGCTCGGCTCGTGTCCGTAGATCGTGGCGATGCCGAGGACGAGGCGGAACTGTTGATAGACGAGGTAGGCGAGGTCGGCGCCGAGCGTGCCGATCGCGGCGAGACCGAGCGGGAGTCCCGTCACCGCGCCCGCGGCCGCGCAGCGAATCGCCGTGCGACGCGCGAGCACGCGCGCGTGCTGCGCCTGCTTGTACTCCGGCGCGCTCTCGCGCAGCTCTTCGATCTCACGGCGCAGCTTGTCCGTGTCGATCTCTTCGAACATCGCCCGGAACACTTCCTCGAGGACGTTGTCCGCGTGCTTCTTGATCTCTTTGGCTTTGACCATGGCGCGTCCTATTCGGACGACTTGTTGCTGCTGCTCTCGCTCTTCGATTCGGATTTCGTTTCTGCCTTCGTTTCGCTCTTCGACTCCGCCGGCTTCGACGAGCTGCCGCTCGCGTAGTCCGTCTTGTAGAAGCCCGAGCCCTTGAACTGAATCGCCGGCGAGGAGATGAGCTTCTTCATCCCGCCGCCGCACTTCGGACAGACCGTCAGCGGATCGTCGGAGATCTTCTGGATGATCTCGTGACGCTCGCGGCAGTCGTTGCACTGGTATTCGTAAATCGGCATGACGCCTCTCTCAGGAAAGGGAACGCTTCGGGTGCCGAAGCGATTTCAGGAACCGAGCCTGCCGATGCGCGCGTGCGAGCTCTCTTCGGCGGCGAAGACTTTTCCGTCGCGGAAGTAGACGGCGGCCACACCACCGGACGACGTCCGGTAGTACCACGCCTCGAACGTCGCCTCGGCTCTGCGATTGCGCGCCGACCAGCCCGGAATCGGGCGACCGAGGACGGACGCGACCTGGCGCTGCGACATCCCTTTCTCGAGGCCGAGGAGCTTCTCGCGCGTGACGGCGAGGCGGTCAGCGGCGATGGCCAGTCCGCGCCGCGCCTCGTCGTTGTCGGGATGATCGGCGAGCACCGCGCGGTAGTAGCGGATCGCATCCTGGTAGCGGCCGAGGGACATGAGGTCGTCCGCGAACTCGAGCTGCAGGCGTTCCCACACCTCGCGCGCGCGACTGTGGTTCGGATGCTTCTGCACGAACGCGCGCACCGAGTCGGCGTACACCTGCTTGTGCGCGGCGGAGGCATCGGTCGCCGTCGCGGCCTGCTTGTGCTGCAGCACGCCGCGCCACTCGGCCTGATGATCGGGCTGCACGTCGCCCGCGCACGCGGCGGCGATCAGCAGAAAAACGGCCGAAACAAGCGGGAAAACTCGCATCCGCCAACAAGTTAACACGAGGCTCGTTTCCTTGACAGCGCGAGAGAGCGACGCCCATAATCGCGACGCTCCGGCACGCCCGTTCGGAGCGGTTCAACCCATAGCAGGCGGAGGATTTATGGCCGTGAGGGGCGAGGAAGTCGCAGGCTCGATCGACGCACAGGTACGCGAGTCGATCGAGAAGATGGTGGCCGAGATCCGCTCGTCCGTCGAGGATGTGCGCGTCGCCGTCGACTCGCAACTCAAGGCCGCGCTGCAGAGCGTTCAGGCCGACGTCAACTCCATTTCCTTCCTGCCGCAGATCCAGAAAGCCATCAACGAGCTCGAGGAGTCGCTGGCGTCCGAACGTCCCGCACCCGCGCCCGTTGCTGCGCTGCCCACGACCCCGGGCGTGCAGCGCGTGAAGACGGCGATGCAGAACATCGAGCGCGGCAAGTCCCAGGTGGACGTGCTGAATGCGCTGCTCGAACAGTGTCTCGAGTTCGGCTCGCGCGCGGCGCTGCTCATCCTGCGCGGCGAGACGTTCAGCGGATGGAAGGGCGTGGGCTTCTCCGCGCACGGCGGCAACGACGAGATGGTGAAGCGCTTCAACGCGGCGCCGGGACTGATCCCCGAGCTCGACCGCGTGCTGCGCAACGAGCAGGTCGTGCAGTGGAACGGCGAGAACCTCGCCACGCGACTCGGCGTCAGCGGCGCGCAGCAGGCCGTGCTGATTCCGATGGTGATCAAGGACAAGGTCGCGGCGGCGGTGTTCGTCGACACGACCGCGGAAGATGCGTCGAAGTTCGACGCGCCGTCGATCCAGTTGCTCGTGTTCACGACGGGACTACTCGTCGACACGCTCGCGATTCGCAAGAAGATTCCGTCGCCGAGCTTGTCGGATGAGGGTGTCGGGACGGGCGCCCCCGCCCGTCCGCCGGCGGCCGAG
>DATELS010000615.1:0-9134 GCA_035276365.1 Thermoanaerobaculia bacterium | reverse complement strand
GGAAAGACCTTCTACGGCACGCAGCTCTCGCGTCCCGCGTGGGACGCCGAGTTCGCGGAGCTGTGGGAAGTCGACGCGGACGGCGCGAACGTCGTGCGCCTCGCGAGTTGGGACGCCGCGCCGATCTCGCTCGCGCAGGACAGCGTGAGCGGCGACGTCACGACGACGCTCGTCGACGTCGGCGCGGGCAAGAAGGAGTCCGACTACAAAGACAAAGACGTGAAGGGCAGGCTCGTGCTCACGTCGTCGCAGCCGGGCGCGGTCGCGCATCTCGCGGTCGGACAGTTCGGCGCGGCGGGAATCATCAGCTACGCGCAGAACCAGAAGACCGCGTGGTGGGGCGAGGACGAGAACCTCGTGCGCTGGGGACACCTCGAAACCTTCACGCCCGATAACGAGCGCACGTTCGCGTTCATGGTCTCGCTGAAGACCGCGCGGGCGCTGCAGCAGCGGCTCGCGTCGGGCGAGAGCGTGCGCATGCATGCCATCGTGCGCGCGGGACAGCATGCCGGCTCGTACGACATCGCCACCGCCACCATTCGCGGCACCGAGCTGCCGGATGAAGAGATCGTCTTCAGTTGTCATCTCGATCATCCGCGTCCAGGCGCGAACGACAACGCGTCCGGCTGCGCGACCATCCTCGAAGTCGCGCGCACGCTCTCGAAGCTCATCGCGGAAAAACGACTCGCGCCGCCGCGACGCACCATCCGCTTCGTCTGGCCGCCCGAAGTCGAAGGCACGCTCACGCTGCTCAACGGACGTCCGCAGCTCGCGTCGCGCATTCGTGCGGCGGTGCATCTCGACATGGTCGGCGGAGGTCCGGAGACGAAGGCGATCTTCCACGTCACGCGCGGCCCGGCGAGCAATCCCTCCTTCGTCTACGACATCGCGGATGCGGCGGGCGACCTCGTGAACGCGGAGAGCGGCGCGCTGGCGATGACCGGCACCGCGCGCTGGCCGATGGTCGCCGCGAGCGGCAGCAAGGATCCGCTGCGCGCGGAGCATGTCGCGTTCACCGAGGGGAGCGATCACGAGGTGTATAGCGACAGCTCGTGGGGGATTCCGGCGATCTATCTCAATGACTGGCCCGATCGGTACATCCACACGAACGGCGACGTCGCCGCGAACATCGACGCGACGAAGCTCGGCCGCGCCGGATTCATCGCCGCGGCGAGCGGCTACGCGCTCGCGCGCTTCACGAAAGACGACATCCCGATGCTGCGCGCGCTCAGCGAGCCGTACGCGCTCGAGCGTCGCGCGGCGGCGATGCGCAAGGGCACGATGAAGTTCGCGGACTGGTACGAGTCGCGTTTGCGCGCATCGATCGATGAGTTCTTCGCACCGATCAAGTTTCCCGTCACCGCGCGCAATCCGAAGATCAAAGGAACGATGGGCGCGTTCGGCTACGACTACTTCGCCGGGCATTACGCGAACGCGAAAGACATCAAGCTCGATGCCGAGAAGCGCTACGAGGCGCTCAACTTCGCGGACGGTCATCGCTCGGCCGCGGACATCGCGGAAATGCTGACCGCGATCTACGGACCGACGTCGGCGGAAGACGTCGCGCAGTACCTCGCCGCGCTGCAGTCGATCGGCGTCATTCTTCCTTCAGGTAGCGCTCCATGAGCGTCGCGTTCTCCGTCATCGCGCGGATCTGAATCCAGTACGCGCGCGCAAAGAGGATGATCGAGAGCGCCGACAGCGCGTCGTGCAGCCACAGCGGAGTCTTGCCGAGGCCGACGCCGCCGCCGGTGATGAAGGTGACCATGATCGCCGTCATCGCCCACATCGCCGCGGGAAACACGCGCGACTTGAAGTGCTTCGTGCGCTGCACGACGTCCGCGTTCTGCTTCGACTTGTCCTTCAGCTCCTTGCCCGTGCCGATGAAGAAGAACATCGTCATCGATTGCGAGAACAGCCCGACGACCACCGTCACCAGCGCCACGATGATGTGATCCGCGACGTGCGCCGGCGACGCTTTCAATCCCATGACGATGGTGGCGATGAGGCCGGCGATCGTGAGGAGTGTGGAGATGAGGAGGGCTGAGGCCATGCGCGCGAGAGACTACGATAGACTCGCGCGAATGACGAGCTACCGCGATTCCGGTGTCGACATCGACGCGCAGGACGAGGCGCTGCGCGAGGTGCGGCGGATCGCGCGCGACACGTATACGCCCGGCGTCCTCTCCGACATCGGCTCGTTCGGCGGGCTCTTTCGCGGCACGTTCGACGGCATCGAGTCGCCGATCCTCGTCTCCTCCACCGACGGCGTGGGCACGAAGCTGCGCATCGCGCAGGCGATGAAGATTCACGACACGGTCGGCTACGACCTCGTCTGCCACTGCGTCAACGACATCCTCGTGCAGGGCGCGCGTCCGCTCTTCTTCCTCGACTACTACGCCACCGGCCGCCTCCGCCCGCCCGTCATGACGGACGTGATCCGCGGCATGGCCCGCGCGTGCAAGGAGAACGGCTGCGCGCTGATCGGCGGCGAGACCGCGGAGATGCCCGGCTTCTACGGCGACGATGACTACGACGTCGCCGGCTTCATCCTCGGCGTCGTCGACTCGTCGAAGCTCATCGACGGCAAGGCGGTGCGCGAAGGCGACGTGCTGATCGGACTGCCCTCGGTCGGCCTGCACACGAACGGCTACTCGCTCGCGCGGCGCATCCTCTTCGACAAGCTCGGCTACGACCCGCAGACGATCCTGCCCGGCATCGGCAAAGCCGGCGAGGCGCTGCTCGCGCCGCACATCTCGTATCTCAAGCCGCTGCTGCCGCTCGTCGAGGAGAAGCAGTTCCACGCGCTCGCGCACATCACCGGCGGCGGCCTCACCGACAACGTGCCGCGCGTGTTGCCGGACAACCTCGACGCGAAGATCAAGCTCGGCTCGTGGCCGGTGCTGCCGCTGTTTCGCTTTCTCTATGAGCAGGGCAAAGTCGATCGCGACGAGATGCTGCGCGTGTTCAACATGGGCGTGGGCATGGTGCTCATCGTCGCGCCGGAGAACGTTGAGCGCGTGGCGCGCCACTTCGCCCGCATCGATCAGAAATACTTCTTCATCGGCAACGTGGTGAAGGGCTCCGGCCGCGTCGTGTATGACACGCCGCCGTCCGGCTTCGCGAGCTGGATCGAGTGATGCGCCTGGCGGTGCTGCTCTCCGGCCGCGGATCGAACTTCGTCGCGATTCACGAGGCCATTCAGCGACTCGAGCTCTATGCGGAGATCGTCTGCGTGATCTCGAATCGCGCCGACGCCGCGGGCATTCAACGCGCGCGCGAGTTCGGCTACGACGCGCGTGTCATCGAGCACAAAGGACGCAGACGCGCGGAACACGAGCGCGACGTGCTGCGCGTGCTCGAGGAAGTGGCACCGGATTACATCGTGCTCGCGGGCTACATGCGTTTACTCAGCGCGGGCTTCGTCGAGCGGTGGCGCAACCGCATCGTCAATATTCACCCATCGCTGCTGCCGTCGTTTCCCGGCGTCGACGCGCAGGCGCAGGCGCTCGCGTACGGCGTGAAGATCACCGGCTGCACCGTGCATCTCGTCGACGAGAACCTCGACGCCGGTCCGATACTCGTGCAGCGCGCGGTGCGCGTGCACGAGGACGACACGGTGGAGACGCTCAGCGAGCGCATCCTCGCGGAAGAGCACGGAGCGTATGTGGAAGCGCTGCGCCGCCTGAGTTAGATCAGAACGGCCAGAACGCCTTCCACCACGACTCTTTGCCGACGTCCGCCGCGGCCACGGCCGGCACCTTCGCCAGCGTCTCGTTGCCGCGCTGCACGACGATCGTGCCGATGCGCTGTCCGCGTTTCACCGGCGCGGTGACGGCCGAGCCGTTGAACTTCACGCTCACGCCTTTTTCCTCGCCGCGCTTCACGAGCGCGCGCACGTCCTGCGGCGCCATCACCGGCACCGAGCTCGCGCTGCCCTTCGTCACCGAAGCCTGCGCGACGACCGTGCCCTGCTTCACCGGCGTGACCATCTTGTAGTTGATGAAGGCCTGATTCATGAGGCGCGCGGCGAGCTCGAACGAGCTCTCCGGTCCGCGCGACGTCTTCGCGCCCATGACGACGCAGATCAGCTCCATGTTGTTGCGCTTCGCGGACGCGGTCACGCAGAAGCCCGCCGGTCCGGAGTAGCCGGTCTTGATTCCCGTCGCGCCTTCGTAGAAGCGCAGCAGGCGGTTCGGGTTGTAGATGCGCGCGAGCGTGCCGTTGCGGAACTCCATCTCCGGAATGACCGCGAGCTGGCGCATGAATCCGTGCTTCATCAGCGCCTGGCCGAGGATGGCGAGGTCGCGGGCGCTCATGTGGTTGTTCTGCGAGGGATCTTTCGCGGGCAGTCCGTGCGGATCCCAGAAGTGGCTGTTCTTGAGCCCGAGTTCCTCGGCCTTGCTGTTCATCATGTCGGCGAACGACTCCGCCGAGCCGCCGATCTTCTCGCCGATCGCCTCCGCCGCATCGTTCGCGGAGTGGACCATCGTCGCGATCAACAGATTCTTCAGCGGCCACACCGAGCCCGCGCGCAGGTACACCTGCGAGCCGCCCATCTTGCTCGCGCGCGCCGAGATCGTGATCGGCGTGTCGTACGACAGATTGCCGGCCTGGATCTCGTCCATGGCGATGAGCAGCGTCATCATCTTGGCCATCGACGCGGTGGGCAGCGGCTTGTCCGCGTTGTACTCATAGAGCACGCGGCCGGTCGAAGGCTCGAGCACGATCGCGGCGGTGTAGCCCTGGGGATTGTTCTGAATGTCGGAAGAGACGGGACCGCCTTCTTCCTGACCGTGGAGCGAGGCCGCCATCAGCAGGACGGCCGTGAGGGCGACGAGTGTTCGTTTCATGGATGCGACTCCTTGCGTAGTCTGGCGAAGATGCCGGACTGCACGGCGCATACCACGGCTGAGTTGCGTTGCGCGTCCTTCACTTCGCGACGGCGATGCGCTTCTTGCCCGCGCGCGAGGTGCGCGGGATGGAGCTGATCACGGTCCAGTCGTGCTTGTGCACGACGACCGGCTCGCTCGACTTCGGCCACAGATCGATGGGGATGTAGTAGTAGCCGTCGCCGAGGACGCGGGACTTGATGGCGAGGTCGCGCATGGACTTGCACAACCCTTTCTTACCGCGGATCGCACTCCGCTCCACCACCACGCCCGTCTGCTCCCCGACTCCCTGAAAGACACTGATCTCCGCGCAGAGAGAGTTCACCAAAGTCATAACCGCTTACTCCCACTGATGCCGCACTCTTCCGGGCAGAGTCGTGGCACCGGTGGCGGGAGATAGCAAGACGCGAGCCTGCTAGAGCGATGCTCCGATCACTCCCTCAGTTCCACATTCCAATACGCCTCGTCCAGAAAGTTCTTCCAGATCTCCGGGTACGTGCGTCCCTGCAGGCGATGGAGGGGGTGCCACTTCGGGCGATGGGGCTGGCGGATGAGGCGCATGTCCGACTCGTGCAAAAGCTTGTTGCCTTTGCGCACGTTGCACGGCAGGCAGGCGCAGACGACGTTCTCCCACGTCGACTTGCCGCCGCGCGAGATCGGCACGACGTGATCGAGCGAGAGCTCCGAGGAGGAGAACTTGCGGCCGCAGTACTGGCAGCGGTTCTGATCGCGCAGATAGATGTTGCCGCGCGAGAACTTCACTTCCTGCCGCGGCATGCGGTCGAAGACGAGGAGCTGCACGACATGCGGAATGAGGATGTTCCGGCTGGGCGTCACGACATAGTGATCGCTGGGCTGCACGGGGATGTCCGCCCAGTTCTCGAAGTCGTAGGTGCGGTATTCGGAGTCGACCGCGCGGACCTGACCTTTGTAGAGAAGCGTCAGCGCGCGTCGAACCGACGTGATCTGCACTGCCTGAAACAATCGATTCAGAACGAGTACGTGGCCGTCGAGCATGCGCGGTGTCCTAGCTGCCCGAACGCATGATACACGAGCGCTTCTTCCGCCCAAGTTGCCAAAAGCCCCTGATTTGCGACACACTTACGCGCTAGACGAACTCGATCAGATGTTTGGAGACGCTTCGCGCGCAGGGATGATGGCGGGCGTCATGGGTGTGTTACTGGGAGGCATGTATGCGCGTTTGGTCACGGATCGCTCTCGTCGTCGTAGTCCTTTCTGTCTTCGCGTTCCCACTCGCGGCGGACCATCTCAAAGCCGAGTGCCCGCTCTCACTCGCTGACTCGACGCCGCCCGCGACCGCGTTCGATCGCTCGCCGCACGGCGTCTTCCGCTTCAACTCGCTCGTCTACGTGCTGCGCGGACAAATCCTCGCCACGTACTCGATCAACGACGTCGGCAACCTCGTGCTCGCGCGCGAGGACTTCCTCTCGCTCCCGCCGAACGTGATGAACGCGCGCGAGACCGAAGGCGGCGTCGCGTTCAACAACGGCTTCCTCTACGTGAGCAGCGAGGCGGGCCTGGAGATCTTCGACCTGCGCAACACGCGCGTCGGCGGCACGGCTCCCACGCTCGTCTCGCGCACGCCGAACGTGCACTACCGCCGCATGACCGTCACGGGCAATCGCCTGGCCGGCCTCTATCCGACGACGGACATGCCGTGCTACCCGATCACGTTCACGTCGATCTGCGCGGTGACGATCGACATCCTCGACATCACGAACAACGCGAGCCCCGTCCTCCTCGGACAAATCCGCTCGAACTCGAATCCGAATCACCGCGGCTTCAACGACATCAAGTTCAACTCCGGCTTCCTCATCGCGGTCGGCGAAGAGGCGCTGATGGCGTTCGACATCACGAACCCCGCGCTGCCCGTCCGCGTGGCGACGACGTTCTTCCCCGGCAAATGGCTCGTCAGCAACGGCACGAACTTCATCGGCGTCGGCAACGACGACACGATCGACACGTTCGCGGTGCGCCCGACGGTCTCGCCGTTCTTCGTGCGCACGTCGCACTTCGTCGTGCCGGTGTACGTGCAGACGGAGCACGAGAACCGCATCCGCTTCAACCGCAGCGCGTTCTTCGACGACGCGAACGCGCGCCTGATCACGCTGATCGATGAAGTCGATCCGCAGACGCTGAAGGCGGCGCGCACGCTCGGCTTCGAGGTGTTCGACTTCACGGTGACGCAGTTCGAAGGCTCGGTGGAGCGCATCTACGAGGACTTCACGTACGTGAACGAGGACGAGCGGAAGTACAACCCGGTCGCCGCGGGCGCGTACGTGTACGTGATCGGCGAGACGACGGGCGTGCAGTCGTACGGCGCATGCGGCCAGGTGACGGGACGCATCGAGCTCGATAGCCCGGTCTATCTGACGTGCGGCGGCGCGGAGATCCACGGCTGGGTGACAGGCGCGCAGCGCATCGTCAACGTCGAGCTCTTCCTCAACGACACCTCCCTCGGCGCCGCCAGCCTCGGCGAGACGCGCCACGATGTTTCGTCGACGACGCCCGTGACGATGTGGCGCATCGGCGTGAATCTCGACAACACCGCGCGCGGCGAATACCAGCTCCGCGCGATCGGCACCGACGCCCTCGGCAACCGCAGACAGTTCGCGTTCAAACGCATCTTCTTCGAAGGCCCGGGCAAGAACTGCACGACGCCGCGCCGGCGCTCGGTGCGCTAAGCGCTCATCTCTTCAACGATCCTCGCTGCGGCCGACCTCGGGTCGGCCGCATGTGTTATGGGGCGACCGATAACGAGGTAATCCGCGCCCGCGGCGATCGCATCGCGCGGCGTCATCGTGCGACGTTGATCGCCGGCATCCGCGCCCGCGGGACGGATGCCGGGCGTGAGGATCACGAAATCCTTACCACACGCGTCGCGAATCTTCTCGATCTCCAGCGGTGACGCGACGACGCCGCGCAGGCCGCTCGTCTGCGCGAGCCGCGCGAGGCGCACCGCGTTGTCGAGCGGGGAGCCCGCTAGGCCGATCGCGCGCAGCTCGTCGTCGTCGAGACTCGTCAGCACGGTGACGCCGAGGACGAGGAGGGAGTCGTGTGAGCAGGCGCGGAGCATGGCCGGGCCGCCGGCCGTGTGCACCGTGGCGATCGATGCGCCGAGGGACGCGGCTTCTGCGATCGCGTGCTTCGCGGTGTTCGGGATGTCGTGAATCTTCAGGTCGAGAAACACGCGGTCGCCGCGCGACACGAGCTCGCGCACGACCGACGGACCGTTGGCGATGAACGCCTGCAATCCGATCTTCAGCATCCCCGCGACGCCGTGCAGCGCGTCGGCGAGGCGAAGGATGTCATCGCGTTCCGACGCATCGAGGGCTACCACCAGACGGTCGTGTGCTTGCATGATTGCGCCTGCGATGGACAAGTTTACTGTTGCCCGCATGCTCGACGAGATTTCCCGCTACGTCGAGCTCAGTGATCCGAAACCGTTTCGCGCGCGCGCGTTCGAAAAAGCGGCGCGCGCGGTCGAACATCTCGACGAAGAGCTCGACGCGCTCGTCGCGTCCGGCGCGCTCTACGACGTCTCCGGCATCGGCAAAGCCACTGGCCAGATCATCGAAGAGATCGTGCGCACCGGCGCGTCGCCGTATCTCGACGAGCTGCGCGCGCAATATCCGCCCGGCATCTTCGAGCTCTTGCGCGTGCCGAAGCTCGGCCTCAAGAAAGTCGGACAGCTCCACTCCGAGCTCGGCATCGGCTCGCTCGACGAATTGGAAGAGGCGGCGAAGGACGGACGCCTGGCGAAGGCGAAAGGCTTCGGCGCGAAGACGGCGGAGCACATCCTCAAAGGCATCGCCTTCGCGCGCATGCGCGAGTCGCAGTTTCTGCTGCCGGTCGGACTGGAAGCCGCGGAGTCGATTCGCGAGCGACTGGCGGACATCGACGAGATCGAGGACGCGGAAGTCTCCGGCAGCGTGCGGCGGCGTCTCGAAGTCATTCGCAACGTGAACATCGTCGTCTCGACGAAGAAGCCCGAGGTCGTGATCGAGAAGCTGGCGGGCATCGTCGCCGATCTCGAGCGCGTCGACGACGCGACGATGAAAGGCGTGACCCGCGGAGAGATCGACGTCTACTTTCACTTCGCGACGCCGAGCGAGTTCGGCTCGGTGCTCTTGCGCACGACCGGCAGCGCGGAGTTCGTCGAGGCGTTCGCCGCGATTCCGAAGGCGAAGACGGAGCGCGACGTCTTTCGCAAGCGCGACA
>DATELS010000614.1:0-20802 GCA_035276365.1 Thermoanaerobaculia bacterium | reverse complement strand
GAAGCGCGCGCTGACGTCCGACGCGGCGACGCCGGGCACGCGGCCGATCGCGCGATAGAGATCGTCGGAAAAGTGCGGGAGGCGCCGCACTTCCTCGCGGGAGAGAAACTGCCGGCTCTCCGGTTCTTCGCTGAGGATCGTGAAGCGGCTCGGCGTGACGACGATCTCCGCGAGCGTGACCGGCATTTGCGGCGGAGGCGGCGCGGCTTTCGGCGCGGGTGGCGACTCACGTTTCGTTTCTTCTCGCACAATGAGGAGCGAGTCGCCGGGACCGTTTTTTGCGCGCAGGTGATGCTCGCGCAGCAGCTCGTCGAGGATGCGCCGCGGCTCCTTCGCGCGCGGCTCGCGCTTGACGATCATGTCTGCGCGCACGACGTCGTCGCTGTAGATCAGGCGCAGCCCGCGGGCCTGCAAATCGCGGAGCGCATTCGCGAGCGGCTGTCCGGCGTAGCGCGGCTGCTGCGCAGCGACGGTGATCGCACACGCGAAGAGGATGAGAAGCTTGCGCATCATTCGCCTCCGCTCACGATCAGTGTGTTGCCGTCGATGCGATAGCGCGCGCCGCTCGCGGCGGTCGCGGCCTCGATCGCCTCGTCCGGCGTGAGCGCGACGCTGCCGCGGAGCACCACGTCGCGGCGCGTGTGCCACTCGACGCGCAGTCCCTTCACGCGCGCCGCGTGCTCGATCACGTCGCCCAAGGTTTGGCCTTCGAGGGTGAGAAAGGGTGTGACGGCGTCGCGTGTGGCGACGAGCTCCATCCCCGCGTCCGCGCGCGTGCCGCGGACGTCGACCATGCCCTCGCTCACGCGTACGTGCAGGTCGTGCTCACCGACGCGCAGCTCGAAGCGCGTTCCGATGTCGCGCACGGCGCCGAACGGCGTGTCGATCGTGACTCCGGTGTGCGTGTGCGATTCGAAGAACAACGTCCCGCGTTCGAGTGTCGCGTGTGCGTTGGCGTCGAGACGGATGCGCGTCTCGCCGTCGATGCGCAACGTGGCGCCGCTCCACTCGATCGACGTCACTTCGCCTGTACGCGTTTCGATCACGCGTGTCGATGGGACGCGCGTGAACACCAGCACGCCGGCGAGCGTTGCGGCGACCGCGGCGGCGATGCCGTAGCGCGTCCATTGTCTGCGTCGCGTCGTGCGACGCCATTCGTCGTGCACGGCTTCGCGCACGCGCGCCATGCGCTGCGGGTCGGGCTTTGGACGCGCGCCGGCGAGCCGCACGAGCTGCGCCACCGCGTCATCGCGTTCGTCGTTCATGGTTGCACTCCGTATGCGGCGGTGAAGCCGTCGCGGAACGCATCGCGCGCTCGCGTCAGCATCGACTCCGCGGCTTTGGTGGTGAGGCCGAGGCGCTCGGCGATCTCGGCGACGGAAAGACCTTCGATGTACTTCCACTCCAGCGCGTCGCCGTAGCGCGAGGGGAGGCGGTCGAGCACGACCTGCACGAGCCGCGCGGTTTCTTTGCGGCGCAGCGCGCTCTCCGGCTCCGCGAGCGAGTCGAGCGCGGCGCGGATCTCCGGAATGTCTTCGGTGAGGTCGATCATCGGCGGCACTCGCTTTCGTTTCTCGAAGTAGGTGGCGATCTCGCGGCGGCAGATGGTGGTGAGCCACGTCAGCAGCGCCGCCTCGCCGCGATAGCTCGCCAGCTTGCGGACGGCGCGGCACAGCGCGGTCTGCACGACGTCCTCCGCCGCGCTCGCGTCGCCGTCGACGCGCGGGAGCGCGAAGCGGAAGAGCGGCGCGAAGTTGGCGTCGAAGAATTCGGCGAAGGCGTCCTCGTCGCCGCGCAACAGGCGGCGGACGAGGAAGCGGTCAGGATGCTCGGTCATGTTCAGATCCGTTCAGAACCGGATGCGAAGGCCGGCGGAAACGAGGAGCGGATTGATGTCGGCGGCGATGCGCGGATCGGCGGGATCGGGCTGGCCGCTGATGGTCATCGGGATGTAGCGTAAATCGAGGACGGCGCCGAGTCGCCGGGAGAAGTCGTAGGTGAGTCCGGCGCCGATGACGGGCTCGATGGAGTCGTCGAGCGAGACCGTCGTGTCCTCGGTGTCGAGATCGCTCGTCATCACGTACGCGGCGCCGGCGCCGACGTAGCCGTGGCGGAAGTCGTAGCGGACCATTGCAGTGATCGGCGTCAGCTCGAGATCGCCGAGGTCGAAGACGCTCGTGCCGTTGCTGCGAAGGCTGCCGCTGGAGGACGTGCGAAAGACCGCGAGCTCGCCGGACCAGTGTCCGATGCCGCGGCTGACGCTCGCGCCGAAGCCGGCGCCGCTGTCGAAGTCGATGGAGAGCTGCTGCGCGCCGAAGGGAAAGACGCCGCTGCCGGTGTTCTGCTGCGAGGTGACGAAGACGGTGGCGGTGGTCTGGGCGGAGAGGGGGAGGGCGAGGAGGAGCGCGAAGAGAAATCGTTTCATGCCGCGTTGGACGGGAGGGCGGCGGGAAATCCTTCGCGAGGCTCGTGACCGTATACTCCACCCATGAACCCGAAACGGCTGCTCGCGCGGCTCGCTGCGGGACATCTTCGAAATGTCAGCTTTCGCGATTTCTGTGCTCTCGTTGGTGCATTTGGATTCCGTTTGGCACGAGTGCAGGGAAGCCATCACATCTACCAGCACGACACGATCGCGGAGCAGTTGAACGTGCAGGACGTTGCCGGCGAAGCGAAGCCGTATCAAATCCGGCAGTTTCTCCGGCTGGTCGAACGTTACGACCTACGAATGGAGGATGAGCGGTGAGGGACTACCACATCAACATCTTCTTCAGCGACGAAGACGACGGTTACATCGCCGACATCCCTGATCTCGAGGCGTGTTCCGCCTTCGGTGCGACGGCGGAGGAAGCGCTGGCCGAGGTAGAACGTGCGAAGGCGGCGTGGATCGCGGCCGCGAACGAGGCGGGGAAGAAGGTTCCGGAGCCGCGTTACCGGCCGGTGATTTATCAGGCGCGGTAGCGCCGCGCGCGCTACGCGGCTTCCTCGTTCCGGTGATCGCTCGTGATTCTTCCGTCCCGGATCTCGACGATGCGGCTGGCTCGTTTCGCGAGCGCGGGGTCGTGGGTGATGATGATCAGCGTTCTTCCGCTTTTCCAGAGCTCGTTGAAGATCGACATGATGTCGGTGCCGCTGCTCGTGTCGAGGTTTCCGGTCGGCTCGTCGGCGAGGACGATGTCGGGGTTCATCGCCAGCGACCTTGCGATCGCGACGCGTTGCATCTGGCCGCCGGAGAGCTCCGTCGGTTTGTGGTCGAGGCGTTCGCCGAGGCCGACGCGCGTCAGGAGCTCGGCGGCGCGCTCGCGGCGTTCGCGCGGGGAGATGCCGCCGAACAGCATCGGCAGCTCCACGTTCTCCTGCGCCGTGATGTGCGGCAGGAGGTTGAAGTTCTGGAACACGAATCCCACGCGGCGGTTGCGGATCTCCGCGAGCTGATCGCGCGTCACGCCGGCCACGTTTTCTCCGCCGATCTCGTACGTCCCTTCGGTCGGCGTGTCGAGGCAGCCGAGGAGATTCATGAGCGTCGACTTCCCCGAGCCCGACGGTCCGACGATCGCCACGAACTCGCCCGCGTCGACCGTGAGATCGATTCCCTTCAGCGCCTCGACCTTCACCTTGCCGGTGTCGTAGACCTTGCGGATGTTCGACATCGTGATGATGCTCATTCAGTCTCCTATTCGTAACGGCTATTCGTAACGAAGCGTCGCCGCCGGGTCGATGCGCGCGGCGCGGCGCGCGGGGAAGTAGCCGGCCATGAGTCCGATCATGCCGAGGATCGCGGAGGTGGCGATGCCGATCTGCGGCGAGAGCGTGGGACGTCCGAGGAACGACATCACCTCGTTGCTCTCGACCGGCAGGAACGTCGCTGCGGTCACGAGCACCGTCGCGATCATGATTCCCATCGCGCCGCCGATGAACGTGTAGAGCAGCGCCTCGAGCACGAACGGCCAGATGATCCACTTCGCCTTCGCACCGAGGGCCATCTTTACGCCGATCTCGCGCGTGCGCTCCTTGATCACGGCGAACATGATGTTCGCCACGCCGACGCCGCCGATGAGCAGCGTCAGCGCGCCGACGATGCCGAGGAACATCTGGATGCCGATGGCGATCATGCCCGTGACCTTCGAGCTCTCCACGGTGTTCCAGGTGCCGAACGCGCGGTCGTCGGTCGGGTCGTAGCCGAACTTCGGACCCATGATCTCGTTGAACTTCTTCAGCTCGTCCTTCATCTCCTCCGGCTTCCACGTCTCGATCAGCACGTTGTTGAGACGCTGGCGTCCGAACTGCGCGCGCGCGGTGGAAAGCGGAATGACGGCGTGGTTTTTATCCGGACCGCCGTAGGCGCCCATCTGCGTCTTGTGCTGCATGACGCCGATGACGATGTACGGCGCGTTGTTGATGAGGATCGTCTTGCCGACGGGATCGACTTTGCCGAAGAGGTCCGTGGCCATCTCGTCGCCGAGGAAGACGACGCGGCGGCGGTTCGCGTCGTCGGCGGGTGTGAGCCAGCGACCGCCGGGCATCGGGTAGTGCTTGCGCGCCTCGCCGTACTCCGGGTTCACGCCGGTCACGCGGCCATTGATCGTCTTGCGCTCGTACGTCAGCGCCGTGCGCCACGACGTGATCTCGCCGATCACCGACTTCAGCTCCGGCATGCGCGTGCGGATGAACTCGAGATCGTCCGCGGTCGGGCGGATGGGGCGTCCGGGAGGCATGCCCTTCCACGGCTTGGTCGTCTCGCCGGGCCACATCACGGCGATGTTCTCGCCCATCGCGCGACGGTTCTTGTCGAGCTGGCGCTTGAGGCCTTCGCCGAACGCGAGGAGAAGGAGAATCGCGACGGTGCCCCACGCGATCGCGGCGATTGTCAGGAAGGCGCGCTTCTTCTGAAGCTGGCTGGCGCTGGCGAAGAGGGAGAAGATGACGCGGAGATCGGTCTTCATAGTTTCATCGCCACCACTGGATCGAGTCGCGCGGCATCGCGCGCGGGGAAGTAGCCGGCCACGAGCCCGACGAGTCCGAGCGCCACTGCCGTGAGCACGGCCACGATCGGAGAGAGCTCGGGCGCGCCGACATATTCGATCGCTCCCGCGGTGATCGGATTGCGCGGGAAGCTCCAGCAGATGCCGTACGAGATCGCGAAGCCGATCGCGCCGCCGAAGAACGTGACGAGCATCGTCTCGAGCAGGAACTGGCCGAGGATCCAGCGCTGCTTCGCGCCGAGGGCCATCTTGATGCCGATCTCGCGCGTGCGCTCTTCGACGATGACATTCATGATGTTCGACACGCCGATGCCGCCGACGACGAGCGTCAGGACGCCGATGATGCCGAGGAAGGCGTTGAAGGCGAGCATGAAGACGTCGAAGAAGTGGAACTGCTCCGTCGTGTCCCAGATCGACAGCGCTTCCTTGTCGTCCTTGTCGAAGCGCAGACGCTTGCCGAATGCGACGCGCAGATTCTCGATGAACTGCTTCGTGCCTTCGGGCGACGTCGCCTGCATGACCATGTTGTCGACGTACTTGTCGCCGTTGAGCGCGCGGAATGTCGACGAGGGGATGAACGCCTTCTCGTTGTCACGGCCGCTGTAGCTCGAGTCCTGCGGCTTCTTCTTCAAGACGCCGATGACTTGGAACGGCGACTGATTGAGCAGCACGATCTTGCCGATGGCGTCGGAGTCGCCGAAGACGTTGGTCTTGAGCTGATCGCCGAGGAAGATGACGCGGCGCTGGTTGCCGTCGTCGATCGGATTGACGAAGCGGCCGCCCGGCTCGGGGATGAGATTGCGCATCTCGCCGAACTCCGCGACGACGCCGGAGATGTCGACGGAGAGCGTCTTCGTGCCGTAGTCGAGGCGCATATTGTTCATGTACTCGCCCGACACGCGCTTCAACCCCACCACCTCGTTCCGAATCGCGCTGATGTCTTCTTCGGTCACGCGCAGCCGGCGACCCTTGCCGAGACCTTCATAGGGAATGGAAGTGAGCCCCGGCCAGACGATGATGATGCGATCGCCGAGGCCGGCGGTGTTCTTGATGAGCTGCTTGTGCAGCCCCGTCCCGAAGGCGAGCATGAGACTGATCGCCACCGTGCCCCAAACGATCCCGAACACGGTCAGGAACGTGCGGAGCTTCTCCGTGCGAATGTCGCGGAAGAGCTGGCGGAGGACGTCGCGGAAGGTGGCCATTAGACGAGTCTCAAAGTCTCAGAGTCTTCAAGTCTCAACGCAAGTGTCGTTGTCGCAGAGTCTCTTTGAGACTTTGAGACTCTGCGACTTGACGACTTACGAAATCTCCTTCGGCGGCCGCTCCACGACTTTCGCGCCTTTCGAGAGTCCGGAGACGATCTCGATGTTCAGGCCGTCGGAGATGCCGGTTTTGATCTCGACTTTTTTCGGCTCGGCTTTCGGGTCCGCGTTCGGGACTTCGACGGTCGTTTTCTTGCCGCCGTCTTCGAAGGCGACGAGGCGTTCGGGGAGGACGAGGACGTCTTTCTTCTCGCGGATGATGACGTCGGCGTTCGCGGAGTAGCCGGCGCGGAGGGTGATCTTCTGGCCGGGATCGAGCTCGATCTCGACGTCGAAGAGCGTCGCGCCTTCTTTCTGCTGCGCCTGCGGGGCGATGCGCGCGACTTTGCCGGTGACGACGTCGCTCGGCAGCGCGCCGACTTTGATGCGCGCGGTCATGCTCACGGAGAGCTTGCCGACGTCGATCTCGTCGACCGTACCTTTGAAGATGAGGTCGGACATGTCGGCGATGGTGGCCATCTCGGTGCCGGGCTGATACGACGTGAGCGGCACGATCGGATCGCCTTCATTGACGCTGCGTGTGAGCACGGTGCCCGCGGCCGGCGCGCGGATGATCGACTCCTTGCCCGCGCCGGTGGAGAGGTTGCCGCGGCGCACGAGGTCGCGATCCTGCTGCGCCTTCATGAGCGCGACGCGCGCGAGCTCGTACGCTTCCTTCTTCACGTCGACGTCGGACTTCGGCAGCACGCCGCCGTTCGACAGCTCCTGCGCGCGCTTGAAGTCGGACTCGGCGCGGCGGAACGATGCCTCCGCGGACTCGACGCGGCGGTCGACTTCCGTGACCTCGAGCGGCGTCGGCGTCGGCGCGATCTCGAACAGCGGATCGCCGGCCTTCACGGTGTCGCCGACCTGCACGAGCGCGCGGCGCACGATGCCCGAGATCTTCGATTTCACCTGGAACTTCTGGCGCGGCTGGATCTGCCCGACCGCGACCGCCTTCTCGACGATCGTGCCTTGCGTGACCTCGACTTCCTTGAACGCGCCGTCCTTCTTCTTGCCGTTTCGCACCACCGCATACGCGCCGGCGGCGACGAGTGCGGCAAGAATCAGAAACAGAAGGAGTTTTCCGAGCTTGGACATGAGTCTCCTCTCCTGACGAAACCGATTACGCCAGGTTCTACGAAAAGTTGCAGCAAAGGTTAGATTGGCGGCCCGGGCGGTATCGTCGGCAGCACCGGCGCCTTCCACGCCTCGGCCGGACGCGCGAGGAAACGCTCGATGTCGTCGCGCGTCGCGGTGTCGCCCGCGGCGGCCATCCGAGTGCTCAGTCTCCGCAGCGCGTCATGCGCATCGCCGCGCACCTGCGCCGCCGTTTCGCGATTCGCCGCGAGCTCCATCATCCGCGTCACGATGACCGTGCGTGTCGCGCGCGCGACCGGTCCCGGCTTCGCGGCGACGTCGATCAGCGCGTCGAGCACTTCGCGCAGCGTGAGGTTGTTCGTCTGCTGCGCGAGACGCGCGCAGCGCGCGGGATTGAGCAGCGCGGAGACGGTGATGTCCGCGGACGTCATCGCCGCGGAGAGCGGATCGAATGCGGGATCGGTGGTGCGCGAAAAGAGCTCCGTGTTCGCGTCGCCGTGCGCGTACGCGGGCGGCGGAATCAAGTCGACGAGGTTCTTCGGGATCGCGAGAAATGCGGGATCGAGCGTCGACAGCACCGCGGCAAGCGCGTCGCGCTGCTTGTCCGCGGGCACGACCTCGCGCACGGTCGCGGGCGACGTCGTGTCGCCGCTGCGCACGGCGTACGTGAAGAAGATGCCGCCGATCGACTTCGCCGCGGCCTCGAGTTGATAGCGATGATGCAGGTAAAGCGGCAGCAGGATCTCCTCGAGCTCGGAGACCGGCTCGCCGTCCGGAACGTTTTTCAGTCCGAGGCGCGAGAGCGCGATGCGGCGGACTTCGATCTCGTGGCGCAGTGTCTCGACGGGATCCGCGCCGTTGTCCCACACGGAGCCGAGAGGATGCGCGCCGCTGACGGGACGCGAGTGCGGGTCGGAGACGAACAGCGGTGTCGCGCGCGCGAGCGCGTCGAGCTCCGCGTCATTCGCGACCGGCGCGTACGCGTAGCGGATCGCGGCGATGTCGTACGGCGCGACTCCGGTCGCGTACGCATGCGAGAAGTCGAATGCGTCGTTCACGATGTCGATGCGCGGCGCGGGATAGTCCATGACCGACGCGCGGTCGTAGGTCGAGGCGGCCATGTTGTGATCGAGGCCGAGCGTGTGTCCGACTTCGTGCGCGGAGAGCTGGCGAATGCGCGCGAGCGCCATCGCCGACGCGGTCGCCTCGTCCGCGCCGAGGCCGCGCGCGAGGAGCACGTCCTGGCGGATGCGCAGCGAGCCGAGAAGCACGTTGCCTTTCAGGATCTCGCCGGTGCGCGGATCGACGACGTAGCCGCCGTACGACCAGCCGCGCGTCGAGCGATGCACCCAGTTGATGACGTTGTAGCGGATGTCGAGCGGATCGGCGTCGGGTGGCAGCACCTTCACCTGAAAGCCGTTCGGAAATCCCGCGGCGGCGAACGCGGCGCTCCACCACGACGCGCCTTCGACGAGCGCGCTGCGGATGGGCTCGGGCACGCCGTTGTCGACGTAGTAGACGATCGGCTTGCCCGGCTCCAGTCGATGACGCGCGATCCAGCGCTTCGTGATCGGCTGCGTGAACGGCGACGCGTAGTCGTAGAACTCGATGCCGAGGATGCCGACGCGCGGGTCTTGTCGCCGCGGAGTGAAGCCGGGCTCCGGCAACGCGACGAAGGAGTGATGCTCGCGCACGGTGACGATGTCCGCGGTCGGCGTGACTCCGCGCACGAGCGCGCCGGGCCGATCGTTCGTCGCAAAGGTCAGCGTCGCCTCGACCTCCGTGTTCCGCGGGAACGCCTTCGTGCGCTCGAGATATATCGCGCTGCGATTGCGGTCGAGCGAGTACGAGCCCTGGTCGCTGTCGCGCAATGCTCGCGCGACGCCGTGCGCGTCGGAGAGGAAGAAGTCGGTGGCGTCGACGAGCACGCCGCGCGGCGTCTCCGACTCGACTTTGAAGCCGGCGAGGATCGAGCTCGCGAACGATTGCTCGACCGCGCGACGCTCGTTGGGATCGTCGCTGAGCGCGCGGAACGCGGTGTTGCGCTCGACCATGAGCACGCGCGGACCGACGCGGTCGAAGCGGATGAGATGCGTCGCGCCGAGCTGCGAGCGATCGAGGCCGATGGGATTCGAGCCGACGCCCGACGCGAGCGAGACCTGCCAGATCATGTCTTCGCCGAAGCGCGTGATCTCCATGAGGAGCTTGCCGGACTTGGCGTCCCACTGGAGAGGGACGAAGCCTTCGAGATGGGTCATTGCCGGGGCTTCAACCGGCGGCGGCGGGGACGCCGCCGCGCCAGCCGGCGGGACGCCGGCGGTCCGGCATGCGGTAATGAGCAGCAGGACGGCGAGGGCGCGTTTCATGGCCGTCATTCTCCGAGGGCCGCGTACTTCACGATGCGGAAGCGCGCGCCCTGCGCGTCGCGGATGCGCGCGGCGAGCTTCTCGTGCAGCTCGGGCGTCCATGTCGTCCACTTGTCGAAGAACGCGGCGGTCGCCGCCTTGTCGCCTTCGTACTGCAGCTTCAGGACGGCTTCGAGCAGCGACTTCACGGCCTCCGGATACTTCGCGTAATTCACGGTCAGTCGCGCGGTCTTCGGATCGGCGGTGATCAGTCCCTTGTCGAGGAACCAGTTGAACTGGATGAGCTGCATCGTCTGATAGGGCTGATCGCGACGCGGCTTCACGCTCTGCAGCGTGCGGCGGATGCCCGACGCCTGAATCGCGCGCAGCGACGCGTGCTTCATCCGATCGAGCGCGAAGAGCGACACGAGGTCCGCCTTCATCTCTTCGACGGAGTCGGCGTAGTCCTCGAGCGCGACGTCGAGCGAGCGTCCCTGCTTGTCGCGATCGACGCCGAGGTAGTGACCGATCTCGTGCCACAGCGTGCGCTGGAAGTTGCCCTCGTCCGCGAGATCGTTCGCGTGCGCATCCGCGGTCGCCGTGCGCCACACGCGCAGATCGGCGGCGAAGATGTCGGGATGCTTCATGATGTTTTCGCGGAGCATGATCGTGCGGCCGTAGCGGCGCGCGAACAGCGCGTCGTTCGGGAGGATCGTCGCGGTGTTCGTGCCCCGGGCCTGACCGAAGTCGGCGATGACTTCGTACACGCCGACCGGGATGTCCTCGCGCACGCGCTTGTGATGCTCGTACGGCAGCGCGTCTTCGATGGCCTGAAGTCCGCCGAGCGCTTTGCGCAGATCGGCGGTCGCCTTCTCGTTGACGAGCATGATGCTCATGCCGTGAAACGCCTTCACGCCGTACAGCGCGTCGTCGTACGTTTCATACGCGCCGATCTGCGCGTTGAGTCGCTTGAAGTGGCCGGTGACCCACGACGCGTCGCCGCTCTCGTAGTCGTTCGACACGAGATCGCGCGCGCGATTGCGCAGGTAGCGCGCGAACTCGGGATCGCTGGTCTCGAGCGTGTCGGCGGCGTGCAGCAGCAGGCGCATGGAGCTGACGAGTTGGTCGGCATACGCGATGGAGTAGGGGAGTCCGTAGAACGCCGTCGGTTCCGGATGTTCCGTCAGCACTTTCAAGCGCCGGTACATGAGCGGGTGAAACTCGCGCAGGAGCTGGAAGACGTTCATGAGGTTGACGTCGTTCTCGGCGCTCGAGCGCGTGGCGCGGCGGACGATGGTGCGCTCGCCGAGGATCTCGTCGCGCGTGTCGGGGTTGGCGGCGAGGTATGCGTCGATCTCCGCCTTCGTGGCGTCGAGCGGATAGACGTTGCGCGTCAGCGACTGCGGCGCGACGGGGAGGAACGGCACGCGCTGGTTGTCGAGCGTCGACGCGATCGGTCCCTGGAACAGGCGGTATAAGTCGAGCAGGTTCTGCGTCCACTTCGGCTGTTTCTGCTGGACGTCGAGCACGCGCAACTTGTCGAGCGCCGCCAGCGCCTCCGGATGCCGCGAGCTTTCATAGAGCTTCTGAAAGATGGTGCCGACTTCGAGGAGGTCTTTGAGCGCCGCGCGCTCGTCGTCGGTGAGCGAGGAGAGATCGGGCGCGAGACGGATGGTCTCGGTCTTCTTCAGGATCTCTCCCGACTTCGCCTCCGTCCAATACCCCTCGGGCACCTGCGGCTGCGGTTGCTGCTGCGCGTATGCGTTGATGGTCATGAGCAGAACGAAAACGCCGGTGAGTGTTTTCATGCGCCGCGAAGCTTATCGCGCACCCGCGGTGATACGTTGTGCCGACGATGTGTCTCATCGCACTCGCGCACCGCGCGTCGCCGCAGTACGCATTCGTGCTCGCCGCGAATCGCGATGAGGACTACACGCGGCCGACGTTCGACGCGCACTTCTGGTCCGACGCGCCGGACGTGCTCGCCGGACGCGATGCGTTGCACGGCGGAACGTGGCTCGCGGTGTCGCGCGGCGGACGCTTCGCGGCGGTGACGAATCTGCGCGGCGCGGCGCAACGCAGTCGTTCACGCGGCGCGCTCGTCAGTGACTTCGTCCGCGGCGGCGACGACGTGCACGCGTACGCGGACGACGTCGCGCGTCATGCGGACGAGTACTCCGGCTTTCATCTGCTCGCGGGCACGATCGGCGGCGACGCGATGTACATCGCGCCGGACGCGCAGTTCGAGCTCGCGCCCGGCGTCCACGCCGTGAGCAACGCGCCGCGCGGCGAGGAGTGGCCGAAGACCGCGTTCGCGGCGGAGTTCATGGAGCACGCGCTGTCGCTGCCTCGCGACGCGATCGCCGACGCGCTGCTCGCCTTTCTCACCACGCCGCGCAACACGGGCGCGATCGAGAGCGAGGTGTTCATCACCGGCGAGCGCTACGGCACGCGGTCGTCGACGGTCATCGTCGCGACGCAGGACGAGGTGCTGTTCGTCGAGCAAAGCGGCGGCGCGCGACGCGACTTCCGTTTCGGCCGTTGACGCGTCGGTTGACGCGCGTCACTCGCTCGCTTTGCCGATTTGCACTTCGCGGTCGGAGAGCGTGAGGCGATTGTGCACTTCCCTCACTCCCTTGCACGACCTCACGACATCCTCGGCCAGCTTGGTTTCGTACCGGCTGCCGGCGATTCCGTCGAGCGTGACTTCGCCGTTGTCTGCGCTGACTTTGATGTCGCGCGCGTCGATGCCGTCGTGCTCGGCGAGCAGGGTGTTCACCGCGTCCACGAGCCGCGCATCGGGTGAGTCCCCCGGGTCGCGCACGTAGTCGTCATGACGACCTCCGCCGCTCCATCCGCCGTCGCGCGCGTAGTCGTCGCCGAGGCCGGGATGGGGGTCGCGGGCGTAAGGGCCTGAGAATTCTCCGCGATCGGAACGATTCTGCATTCGATGTTTCCTCCGCCTTCGAAGAGTGCAAGAGCTGTGACGATTCCGCGCCTCGCAGCGGTGTATTCTGGCCGCGCTTGAAAACGATTCTGGTCGCGCTTCTCCTGCTCACGTTCGGCTGCGCATCGAAGGATGGATTCATCGATCAGCGCACGCTCGAGTGCGGTCCGGGACAGATCGTTACGATCGACGCCGGGCTCGCCGCGTTCACCGGGACGCCGATGGAAGGCGTCGACGACCAGCACACGCTGCTGGTCGTCGTCGGCAACAACTCGCACGAGGACATCGTCGTGAAGGCGGTCCGCGCGGATCAGGCGCCGGATGCGACTTCGGTCTACCGCTTCAACTCGGGCTATCGCAATTTCAATCAGACGATCGCCGAGGGAGAGGAGGCGGAGTTCAAGGTGCCGATGTCGGGGCGGGGCGTGAGGCCCGAGGTCGCGGCGAATGCGCGGGCGAACTCGGACGTGGCGCTCGACGTGATGGTGGTGCTGGGGAACGGCGACGCGTATCGCTGCCGCTTCCAGATCCCGGTGCGTTGACGCGCGGCAGATCGAGCGTGCCCAGATACGTGACGTTGAGGTGTGACTCCGGCGCGATGCCGCGCTGCGTCGCACGCGCGTACCCGCGGAGCACGAGCTCGCGATTCACGAAAAGCGCATCGGGCGAGCGATAGACGAGGCCGTCGTCGACCATCACCCAGGATTCGTTGAGCGTCCAGACGAGGAGATCGCGCGCACGCGCCTCGTCGATGATCTCGACGCCCGCGAGCGCGATCGCCTCCGTCTTGCCGGAGCGCTCGACGAGAATCGTGTGGCCGTCCTGAACGCCGGCAACGCGCACCATGGCCGCGTCCGCGCTGAGGGAGAGAAGGAGAATGGAGAGAGTGAGGAAAAATCGCTGAGTCATGTCGTCTTCTTCGGTGCACGAGGATGCAACGCGCGAAGACGCGCTCGGTGTGGGCGGCGGAGAATAGCACGAACAAGTCGCAAAGTCTCAAAGTCTCAGAGTCTCAAAGGAGAACGGCGACGCTTTGAGACTTTGAGACTTGAAGACTTTGAGACTTCACGAATGGCACTCCCCTCGCACTTTCTACGCGGAGGAGGACGCATGAACACGCAATCGTTGTCCACGAGAGTGCAGGGTGTGCAGCGCGCGCTCGTGGATCGAAGCAACCTCGCCAAGAGCTCGATGCAGGAGTCGATGCGGACGCAGCCGATGCTCTGGGCCGGCGTCGCGGCGGGCAGCGGTCTCGCCCTCGGCCTCATCGGCCGCTTCATCCACTGGCGCAACAAACGGCGCGGCTCGGCGGCGACGCTCGTCGTCATCGAAGCCCACTGCTGAGCCCCGTGAAGGACGGCCACCTCTCGGCCGTCCCTTCACTGTTCACCGTTCGTTCACTAACCTCCGCAACCTTCCCACCGTCCATACGAATCGTTTCGTACAGAGTTGAAATGGTTGTGTGGAGGTTTCATGAAGCGAGTCGTTCTCGTCACCGGTTTTCTGCTCGCAGCCGCTCTCTCCGCCTTCGCCGCTCCTCCCACTGAACGCACCACGCTGACCCGCACCGACTCTCCGATCACCATCGACGGCGACCTCTCCGACCCCGGCTGGAAAAACGCGACGAAATTCGAGACGTGGTACGAAACGAATCCCGGCGACAACATCGAGCCGAAGGTGAAGACCGTCGGCTGGGTGACGTACGACAGCCGCTTCTTCTACTTCGGCATCGAGTCCAGCGACCCCACGCCGAAGAACATCATCGCGCCGTACGCCGATCACGATCAGATCAGCGGCAATACCGACGACTACGTCGGCGTCATTCTCGACACGCGCAATGACGGCAAGACCGCGTATCTCTTCCTCGTCACCGCGCGCGGCGTGCAATACGACGCCGTCACCGACGACGCCGGCAACGGCGAAGACAACTCGCCCGATTATTTCTGGGACTCGGCCGCGAAAATCCACGCCAATGGCTGGACGGCCGAGGCGCGGATCCCGTTTTCGTCGCTGCGGTATGACGGATCGAATCCCGAACAGTGGGGGATGATCCTCTATCGCAACTGGCCGCGCGAGCGCCGCTATCAGATGTTCACGAACAAGCTGCCGCGCGACGTCAATTGCTTCGTCTGCAATTACGGGAAAGTCGATGGACTGACGAACCTCCCGACTGGCAATCACCTCGTGCTCGCACCGTATGTGACCGCGCAGGAGGTCGGCGCGACGCGCGATGGACCGGGCACGGAAATCGTCAATCGTCCGGTCGGCGCGGAAGCCGGACTGGACCTGAAGTGGAATCCGACCGCGGACATGGCAGTCGACGCCACGATCAATCCCGATTTCTCACAAATCGAATCCGACGTTGCGGTCATTTCAACGAATGAACGCTTTGCGATTTTCATCCCCGAGAAACGCCCGTTCTTCCTCGAGGGCATTGAGCTGTTCAGCACGCCGATTCAGGCCGTCTATACGCGCACATTGACCTCGCCGCGCTGGGGCGCGCGTACGACGGGCAAGACCGGTCCTTATGCGTACACATTGCTCGTCGCGCAGGACCGCGGCGGCGGCGACGTGATTCTGCCCTCTGCATTCGGCTCGGGATTCGGTCTGCAGGATTTCTCGTCGATTGCCGGTATCGCCCGCATGCGCCGCGATTTCGGCCGCCGCTCCTTCCTCGGCCTCCTCGCCACGACGCGCGAAAATGATGAAGGCGGCCACAATCGCGTCATCGGTCCCGATTTTCAATGGCGTCACGGCGATCACCACACGCTGACGGGACAATTTCTCTACAGCATGACCGAAACGCCCAATCGTCCCGAGCTCGCGGACGAATGGAACGGACAGAAGCTCTCCGGCCACGCCGCGCACATGTGGTACCAGTACGCAACGGACAAGAACGACTTCTATGTCCAGGGCAGCGACTATGACAAGGAATTCCGCGCCGATAATGGCTTCGTGCCGCAAGTCGGATGGCGCGGCGCGTACACGGAAGTCGGACACACGTGGCGTCCGAAAGGCTTCTTCAGCCGTATCCGCCTGTTCGGCATGACGGAGTATCAGGAGACGCAGGACGGCGACCTGCTCTATCGCCTCGTCTCCGGCGGCTTCGGCGCGGACGGCAAGCATCGCTCGTTCATCCGCATCCGTCCCGCGCACGAGTCGGTGTCGACCGGCAATCAGGTGTTCGATCGCAATCGCGCGTATTACAGCGTGCAATTCGCGGTGAATCGCATCCTGTCGTACATCAGCTTCGACGGCTGGGTCGGCGAGGAGATCGACTTCGCCCGCGAGCGCCTTGGCCGCGGCGCGAGCGTCAACGTCAACGCCACCGTGCGGCCGACGAATCACCTGCAGCTCGGACTGACCACCGGTCTGCGCTGGCTGAACGTGAGCAGCGACCGGCTGTTCACGTCCCAGGTCGAGCGCATCCGCGCGACGTACACGTTCAACGAGCGGATGTTCGTCCGCGCGATTCTGCAGAACCAGCGCACGAACCGCGACGTCGATCTCTACGGCTTCCCGATCCCGCAGCACAGCGGCGCGTACAGCAATCAGCTTCTCTTCGCGTACAAGGTGAACTGGCAGACGGTGTTCTACGTCGGCTACGGCGATCTGAAAGAGGTCGAGAGCGCGGAAGGCGACTTCCTCCGCTCCGACCGCCAGTTCTTCGCGAAAGTGAGCTACGCCTTCCAGCGGTAGGAGACGCGGACCGCCGGCGGAAGACGCCGGCGGTCCGGGGCGCGCTACAATCTGCGCACACCCCCAACGTGCGAAACCATGCGTGGAAACTCGCGCCTCTGATCTTCGTGCTCGCCTCCGCGGCGGGCGCGCTGGAGGCGGACCGCGCGATCAGCCAGTACGCGCACCGCGCGTGGCGCATGGAGAACGGGCTGCCGAACAGCGTCGTGCGCGGCATCCTGCAGACGAACGACGGCTACGTCTGGGTCGCGACGTACGAAGGTCTCGCGCGCTTCAACGGCGACACGTTCACGCGCTTCGACAAGTCGAATTTCCCGATGCTGCGCCGCGACACCGTGCTCGCGTTCATGAAGACGCGCGACGAGTCGCTGTGGGTCGGCACGAACGGCGGCGGCGCGGGCTTCCTCCGTGACGGCACGATGCGCGTGCTCACGACCGCGGACGGTCTCGGCAGCGACGTCGTGAACGCGCTCGCGGAAGGTCGCGACGGCACGGTGTGGATCGGCACGTCGACGGGACTCTTCGCGTTTCGCAACGGCCGCGTGGAAAAGCAACCGGCCGCGCAGGTATCGATCTCGTCGCTCGCGGTTCATCGAGATGGCGCGCTGTGGATCGGCACGCGCGGCGACGGCGTGCTCGTGCTGCGCGACGGCGCGGTCACGCGCGGCAACGAAGCGCTCGCGAAGCTCTCCGTGCTCTCGCTGCTCACCGACGCGGACGGCTCGGTGTGGGCGGGCACGAATCAAGGGCTGCATCGCATCACACCCGCGGGCGTCGAGCGCATCGACGGCATTCCTCCCGATCAAGTGACCGCGCTGTTGCGCGACTCCGACGGCACGCTTTGGATCGGCACGTACAGCAGCGGCTTGTACCGATTCGCGCGCGGCGCGATCTCGCGCTTCTCGACCGCGGAAGGGCTGCTCAACAACTCGGTGCGCTCGCTGTTCGAAGACGTCGAGAAGAATCTGTGGGTCGGCTCGAACGGCGGCGTCGAGTGTCTGACACGCGGCAAGTTCATCACGGTCGGCACGCCGGAAGGGCTCGCGGATCCATACGCGCGCAGCGTGTTCGAGGATCGCGCGGGCAACATCTGGATCGGCACCGCGCACGGACTGACGCGCTTCGGCGCGGGCGGCATCCGCACGTTCACGACGAAGGACGGACTCGTCAACGACTACATCTTCAGCATCGCGCAGGCGCCGGACGGCGCGATGTGGATCGGCACGCCGACCGGTCTCAATCGACTCGAGAACGAGCGCGTGACGGCGTACAGCGACGCCGCGAAGTTCGCCGGCCGCTCGGTGCGCGCGCTGTTCTTCGATCGCACGGGCGTGTTGTGGATCGGCACCGATCGCGGCGCCGTGCGCTACACGAACGGGCGATTCGAGGACGTCGTGCCCGCGGACAAGTGGGACCTGACGTTCGTCCTCGGATTCGAGGAGGCGCCGGACGGCACGCTCTGGATCGCGTCGGACGGACGCGGACTCGCGCGCTGGCGCGACGGCAGGTTCACGACGTGGAGCGATCGCGACGGACTGCCGGACACGCACATCCTGTCGCTGCACGCGCGCCCGGACGGCACGCTGTGGATCGGCACCGACAGCGCGGGCCTGATCCGCATGAAGGACGGCCGCTTCACGCGCTTCAACGTCGCCACGGGACTGTGGAGCGACAAGGTGATGCAGCTCCTCGAGGATACGCACGGCCGGATGTGGTTCGGCGGCGGTCGCGGGATCTGGAGCGTGAGCGTGCGTGAGCTCGAGGAAGTGGCGGCGGGGAAGCGCGCGCGGGTGACGTCGACGGTGTTCGGCTCGGGCGACGGCGTCCGCTCCGTCGAGTGCAACGGCAGCGTCTTCCCCTCGGCCATGCGCACGCGCGACGGGCGCCTGTGGTTTTCGACCGTCGACGGCGTGGCGACGATCCTGCCGCGCGACGCCGCGCCGCGCAATCTACGGCCGCCTCCGGTGCGCGTCGAGGCGGTGATGATCGACGGCAAGTCGGCGTCGATGGCGCAGCCGATTACAGTCGCACCGGGCGCCAAGCGCATTGAGATTCATTTCGCGGCGTTGACGTACGCGGCGCCGGAGCGCGTGCAGTTCCGCTATCGCCTCGAGGGATTCGATCACGACTGGCAGAACGCCGGCGAGCAGCGGACGGCGTTCTATACCGGACTGCCGCCCGGCGATTATGCATTTCACGTCATTGCGGCAAACGCGGATGGGATTTGGAATCGCACCGGGGCAACGCTCCCGTTGAAGATTCAGCCGCGCTTTGTGCAGACCTTGTGGTTCCCGGTGCTCATCTTGCTCGCGCTCGTGTCCGGCGTGTGGTTATTGCAACAGCGCCGCGTTTATGTGATGAAACGCCGCGAGACAGAGCTGATGAGCGTCGTCGACGAGCGCACGGCGGAAATCGCGCATGCGCTCGTGGAAGCGGAGGCCGCGAATCGAGCGAAGAGTATTTTCCTCGCCAATGTGAGCCACGAATTGCGCACGCCGCTCAATGCCATTATCGGATTTGCGGGCGTGCTGCTGCGCGACGGCGAGACCTCGCTCAATGAGCGGCAGATGCGCTTCATGCGCAATATCGAAGTGTCGGGTGAGCATCTGCTGGCGCTCATCAATGACATTCTCGATCTGGCGAAAGTCGAGGCGGGGAAGATGACGCTCGACATGGAGCCGGTCTTTCTGCGCGAGACGTTCGAGGGCGTCGCGCGCGTATTGAAGGGCATTACCATTCCGCGCGGTATTGAGCTTGAAATCGATGTGCAGCCCGAGGTGGATGCGATTTCGGCGGATGGAGTGAAGCTCAAGCAGATCATCTACAACCTCGTCTCCAATGCCGTGAAATTCTCGCCGGACGGCTCGACCATCCACATTGCAGCGCGACGATTGGCAGCGGCCTCTTCACCGCTGGAGACGGAGTCGGTGGCGATTTCCGTCGCCGATCACGGCATCGGCATCGCGCCTGAGCATCAACAATTGATTTTCGACGAATTCCGCCAGGTGCACGAGCCGTCGACGCGCCGTCCCGCGGGTACGGGACTGGGATTGACGCTGGTGAAGAAATTCGTCGAATTGCACGGTGGCGTCGTGCAAGTCGAAAGCACCCTCGGCACCGGCAGCACGTTCACTGTGATCCTGCCGTGGGTGGAACAGTGGAGCGCCGGCGCGGCCGCGGGTTGAGTCCTATTGCACAGTGCCCGATTGTAAATCGTGCGCCGCGCTCAGACGCGGTCCGCTGTTCGGCATGTACGTGTATTGAATCGTGCCGTAATCGAGCGACACGTTTTCCACGGGGATGTCGCCCGGTCCGCCGGAGATGCTGTAGTTCGCGATCACGACGTGCTGCATGACGACTTCGAGGTATTGCACCGGCGCGCCGCTGTCATCGCGATAGCACGACATCGTGACGCGCGCGAACCTCTGTCCGGACCAGCACATCTTCATCATCACGTTCGAAGCCGCGTCGAGATATTTCGTGAACGAGAGGTTCTGATGCGTCGCCTGTTCGACCGTGCCGCTTCCGGCGGTGCTGCGCGTGGGACTGGTCGGCTGCGCGAAGCCGTGGCTCCACGACAGGATCTCGATGTCGCGCTCATGCTTCGGCGCCGTGCTCGTCCCGGCGATCGCCGGCTCCTCGAATCGGATGAACATGTTCGTCGTCATGCGCGAAGAGTACGCGACGCTCCATCATTGGCGGTAGACCTTTTCCGTTCGCGCGACTCTCCTCCTGCGAGGGGAGTGCATCATGAAGTTCATCAGCATCGTATTGGTCATGGCGGCAGCCCTGTCCGCGGCGGCGCAGACCGCGCCCGCGAACGCGGTGCAGAGCATTCAGGACAACGGTTTTCTCGTCGAGGAGGCGTACAACCAGGATCCGGGAACGCTGCAGCATGCGGCGATCTTCTTTCACGAGCGCACGTACGACGTGTGGCTGCTGAACTTCCGCGAGGAGTTCGCGATGAAGTCGCAGCGGCATCAGGGCGGATTCCTGATTCCGCTCTTCCGCATCAACGGCGACACCGACCTCGGCGACGTGACGCTCAACTATCGCTATCAACTGAAGGGCGATCGCAACGCGGCCTTCGCGGTCGCGCCGCGCGTCTCGCTCACGCTTCCGACCGCGGAGGGCAGCGACGGCATCGGCGTCACGGTGAACGTGCCATTCAGCCGCGTGTTCACGCCGCGCGTCGCGGCACACAGCAACGTCGGCGGCTCGTGGCTCTCGCAGAACGACGTCACCGCCCTCACCCTCGGCCAGAGCGTGATCTTCGCGGTCACGCCTCGGCTGCACCTGATGCTCGAGGGACTGTGGGTGCACGACAGCAACGACGATGAGAATCTGACGATCATCAATCCCGCACTGCGAATGCGTTTCGACGTCGCCGGCGGGAAGCTCGTGCCCGGAATCGGCTACGCGTTCCG
>DATELS010000613.1:0-6306 GCA_035276365.1 Thermoanaerobaculia bacterium | reverse complement strand
TGGAAAGAGGGAACCGTGCTCGAGTCGCTGCGCTACACGCCGTCGCGGCAGCGCGCGATTCAGGACGCGCGTCGCGCGGAAGGCTGGACGTACGACGGCGACGTCCTGCAGAGCTGGAGCGACAAGCAGGGCAATCAGGTGCGGTACACGCAGGGCGCCGACTACCTCGAGCGCGTCAGCTCGTCCGGCGGCGAGATCCTCACGTATGCCGCGCATCCGATGGGCACCGGCGTGTGGCTGCTCGATCGCGAAGACCTCATCGTCGACGCGCAGCGTTACGTCAATCGCTACACGTACGACGCGTCGGGACGCATCGCGCAGCAGCAGACGCAGTACCAGAACACGGCCGCGTGCAATCACATCATCGACGTGACCGCGGACTACACGTACTCGGGCGATGATCTGATGTCGGTCGCGCTGAAGGGTGGCTACGAAGGCTTTCCCGCCGAAGGCTCGCCGAAGACGGAGTGGCAAGCCGCGGTGAACTACACGTACGACGACAAGGCGCGCGTGTCGAAGGAAGAGCTGGCGGTGACGTCGTTCGCGAAGACGTACCAGCAGAAGCCGCAGGGTGCGCTGCGCGACGACATCAACCACCTCTTCATCGGCGGCGCGCGCGTGAAGAAACCGATCGAGAACCTGACGCGCACCGGCGACCTCTGTGCGAGCGCCGGCGCGCAACTGCTGTCGAACCCGATCGACCTCCGCCCGTTCTACGCGATGTCCCCGAACCTCGCCATGGCGCTGCAGAACGGCGTGACCAAGGCGATCGTGACGTTCACGTATCCGGACGCGTTCACGGTGAAGTGAAGCGCACGCAGTATGGATCATCCACCGCGCACTCCGCGAACTCGAACTGGATCGTCGTGTGCGCGATGCCGTAGTCGCGCGCGAGCATGGCGTTCACTTCGTCCAGCACGACCGCTGTGTTCTTGAGCGGCACGTCGCCCACCATGAGGTGACACGACAGCGCGGGATTGGACGGTCCGAGCGCCCAGATGTGCAGATGATGCACGCCGTGGATGCCGTCGATGACGCCGAGCGAGCGGATGACGGCGCCGGGATCGATGCCGGAGGGCGTCCCTTCCAACAACAGATTCACCGACTCGCGCAGCACGCCGTAGCTGCTCCACAGAATCAGCACGCCGATGAGGATCGACACGAGCGCGTCCCATGATGCGGAGCCCGTCGCGCGGATGAGAAACGCGGCGACGATGATGCCCGCGGACGAGATCGCGTCGCCGACCATGTGCACGAACGCGCCGCGCAGGTTCACGTCCTCGCGGCTCTCGTGGCGGATCGACAGCGCCGTCGCGGCGTTGACCAGCATCGCCACCGCGGCCGCGATCAGCATCGAGGTCGTCTCCACCGCACGCGGCTCGTGCAAACGCGACCACGCCTCGCGAAACAAAAACAGCGAGAACGCGACGAGCACGCTCGCGTTGATGAACGCGGCGAGAATGCCCGCGCGCTGATAGCCGAACGACTTCTGATCGGTCGGCGCGCGTCGCGATAAGCGCACCGCGATCAGCGCGATCACCAAAGCTCCCGCGTCGGTGACGTTGTGCAGCGCGTCGCCGATCAGCGCGAGCGAGCCGGCGTACAGTCCCACCGCGATCTCGCCGATGACGACGAGGACATTCGCGGCGGTGGCGATCGTCAGTTTGCGGGAGACGGTGGCGTGATCGTGGTGATGCAGGTGATCGTGCGCCATCGCGCCCTCACCGCGTCGACTTCTCCACCTTCTTCGACTTCGCCGCCACCTGATCCGCCATCGCCGCGCGCTGCGCGCGCATCTTCGACGCGAGCTCGTCGTCGCCCGTGGCGATGATCTGCGCCGCGAGAATGCCCGCGTTACGCGCCCCGCCGATGGCGACGCTCGCCACGGGGATGCCCGGCGGCATTTGTACGATTGCGTACAAAGCGTCGACGCCCTGCAGCGCGCCGCTCGCGAGCGGAACGCCGATCACCGGCCGCGTCGTCAGCGACGCGACGACGCCCGGCAGATGCGCCGCCATCCCCGCTCCCGCGATGAACACGCGCGCGCCATTCGCCTCGGCTTCAGTGACGATCGTCTTCGTTCGCTCGGGACTGCGATGCGCGGAGGCAACGGTGAAGTCGTACGCCACGCCCGCTTCATCGAGCGCGGCGGCGGCCTGGGACATCGTCTCCGCATCGGAGTCGCTGCCCATGATGATGAGAACCCACGGTTTGTTGTTGTTGGTCATGCGTCAGGTCGAGGCGGCGCGCGCCTCGAGCGCACGATACCCGATGTCGCGGCGATAGCGCGCGCCTTCGAAGCGAATCTTCGGCGCCGCCTCGTACACCTTCGTCAGCGCCTCGGACAGCGTCGCCGCGCGCGCGCAGACGCTGACGACGCGTCCCGCCTGATTCACGAGCTTGCCGCCGCGCTTCACGACGCCGGCGTGGAAGACGACCACCGACTCGTCGTCGATCGGATCGATCGCGACTTCCTGTCCTTTCACGAAATCGTCCGGGTAGCCGTCGACCGCGATCACCACGCACGCCGCGGCTTCCTTCACCCAGTTCAGTTTGAGATCGCCGAGGTTGCCGCGAGCGACGCGGAGGCAGACGTCGGCGAGATCGTCTTCCATGCGCAGCATCTGCACCTGCGTCTCGGGATCACCGAAGCGGCAGTTGTACTCCAGCACCTTCGGCCCGTTCGGCGTCAGCATCAGCCCCGCGTACAAGACGCCCGTGTACGGACGTCCTTCGGCGGACATGCCCTGCACCGTCGGATGAATGATCGTGCGCATGATCTCCGCCGCGGTCTCGCCGCTCAGCACGACCGCGGGCGAGTGCGAGCCCATGCCGCCGGTGTTCGGACCTTCATCGCCGTCGAACGCTTTCTTGTAGTCCTTCGCGGGCGCGAGCGGCAGCGACTTCTTCCCGTCCGTGATGACCATGAACGAGACTTCCTCGCCGGTGAGGAACTCCTCGACGAGGATGCGCGTCGCGGCGTTGCCGAACTTCTTTTCTTCGAAGACCGTGCGCAGATATTCGTCCGCATCCGACTTCGACTCGACGATGACCACGCCTTTGCCGGCCGCGAGTCCGTCGATCTTCAGCACGGCGGGGAAACCGATCTGCTTCAGCGCCGCCTTCGCCTCGTCGACGGAGTTGCACGCGATCGCGTTCGCGGTCGGGATCGAGTACTTCCGCATGAACTCTTTCGAGAAGACTTTCGAGCCTTCGAGCTCGGCGGCGAGGCGCGTCGGGCCGAAGACGGGGAGGCCGCGCTTCTGGAACTCGTCGACGATGCCGAGGGTGAGGGGGAGCTCGGGACCGACGATGGTGAGGTCCATCTTCAGCTTCTCGGCGAAGTCGGCGAGCTCGATGATGTCGGCGACGCCGATCGGGACGGAGTCGGCGATGCTCGAGATTCCGGCGTTTCCGGGCGCGGCGTAGAGCTCCCGCACGAGCGGCGATTGTTTGAGTTTCCAACAGAGCGCGTGCTCGCGCGCACCCTGACCCACCACGAGAACTCGCATGTTCCGTGGATTGTAGCAATTGGCCGCGGCGGGCGACGCATCGGGAAGCGCACCGCCCGCCTAGACGTTCTGCCAGGCGCCTCCGTATGTACCGTCAATGTCCGCGGAACTCCGCCTCATGATGCCGACGACCCCTGCCGTCGAACCCGACGATCGCCAGCTCGTGCAGACGATCCGCGAGGGGGACGCCGAGGCGTTCGAGACGCTCGTGCGGCGGAAGACGTCGAAGGTGTATGCCCTCTGCTACCGAATCATCGGCAACGCGGAAGACGCCAAGGACATCTCCCAGCTCGTCTTCATCAAGCTGTGGGAGAACCTCGAAAAGTACGATCCGCAGTACGCGTTCGACACGTGGCTGTACCGCATGGTCACGAACGTCGCCATCGACTTCATGCGCAACAAGCAGTCGCGCGACAACGCCGTCAACTCGAACCTGCGCCTCGTGCGCACGTCGATCGACGCGGAGCAGAGCGTGACCGTGCAGCGCAAGGAAGTCGAGACCGTGTTCAACGAGATCTCGGACGTCCTCTCACCGAAGCAGAAGACGATCTTCATCATGAATCAGATGGAGGATCTCCCATCCGCCGAGATCGCGAAGATCCTCGGCTGCCGCGAGTCCACCGTGCGCAATCACCTGTTCAACGCGCGCAAGGCGATGCAGCAGCAACTGCAGAAGCGCTATCCCGAATACGCGCAGCTCTGGAGGGAGCGATGATGTCCTGCGAGTCCTTCCGGACGCGCTTTCATGCGAACACCGAGGACGCGGCGCTGCTCGCGCATCTGCGCGCGTGCGACCGCTGTCTCGATCACGCGGCATCGATTGATCCCGACGTGATCTTCCGCTCTCTCGGCGGCGACGAGATGATTCCGCCGGGCGGCGTCGACGCGTTCGTCGATGACGTGATGCGCCAGGTGCGCGTGCGTGGCGCGGAGAGCGCGGTCGAGAATGGGCGTCACGCGCGCAACGTCGTGAGCTGGCCGCGCCGGCTGGCCGTGGCGGCGACGCTGGTCGCGGGCTTCACGGGTGCGATGCTCGTGAGCACGGGCGGACGTCAGGCGGCGCCGGAGCTGATGCGGCCGATCGCGGCCGCGCACCTCGTTCCGAAAACACTTGCGACGAAACCGATCGTCGAAACGTATGAATCGCAGAATGCAACGATCGTCGAAGTGCCAGCGGAAGAGGCGAGCGACGACGTGAAGATCGTGATGATCTTCGACGAGAATCTGCCGGCGGACCTATGAAGCGTTTGTCACTCACTCTGATCGCTCTTCTGTTCCTGACCGCGAATGCGTTCGCGGACGCGGGAGAGCTGGGCAAGAACCTTTCAGTCAAGACGTTCACCTTCAAGCACAAACAGGCGGAGAAGGCGGCGTCGGTGATCAAGCCGCTGATGAGCGCGGACGGCTCGATGTCGATCCAGCCCGCGGCGAACTCGCTGATCGTGACGGACCTGCCCGAGAACATGAAGAAGATCGCCGCGGCGCTGGCGCAGTTCGACCAGCCGGCGCAGGCGTTTCATCTGACGGTGCGTCTGGTGTCGGCGCGCCGCGGAACCGCCGATGAATCGCGGGTCGATCCCGACCTCGGCGACGTGTCGCCGAAGCTCGCGCTGCTTCGCTACAACGTCCTCGAGCGCCTAGGCGCCGCGGAGGTGACGGGCAAGGAAGGCGAGCCGGGACAAGTCGACCTCGGGCTGCACCGCGCGGACTTCAAGTTCGGCGAGTACGACCCGGCCAGCGACTCGCTGAAAGTGGGCGACTTCCGCCTGTCGCGCCGCGACGGCGACCAGTTGGCACCCATGATGAAAACGACGTTGAATCTGAAGCTTGGGCAGACCGTGATCATCGGCGTGACGAAAGAGGCACAGAGCCAGCGCGCGTTGATGATCGTCGTGACCGCAAAGCGCTGAGACGACAGCGCGGAAACCTTTTCTCTCCTCACTCCGGAAGGGCGCGGCGTTACCTCACCCGGGCGCCGCGCCCAGTTTGTTTCTGCGCCCCGCGAAAAACTCCGCCACCTCCTCCACACTCCTCGTGTTGAAGATGTACTTCGGCGAGAGGCCCGCCTTGCGCGCGACCCACGTGCCGGTGATCACCGCGTTGTATTCGCTGATCGAGTGGGCGTCGGGGTGGATGCTGAAGACGACGCCGCGGTCGAGGGCGTTGCGGACGTGGCGCCAGTCGACGTCGAGGCGGTTCGGGTTGCCGTTGATCTCGATCATGATCCCGCGCTCGCCGGCTTTGTCGAAGATGCGGTCGTAGTCGACCTGATAGCCCGCGCGCGCGAGGAGCTTGCGGCCGGTGAGGTGTCCGATGAACGTCACGTGCGGGTCGTCCATCGCGCGGAGCATGCGCTCCGTCATCTCGTCGCGGTCCATCGTGAAGTTCGAGTGCACCGACGCGACGACGAAGTCGAACTTCGACAGGATGCGCGCGCCGTAGTCCATCGTGCCGTTCGGAAGGATGTCCGCCTCCGTCCCGCGAAAGACGCGCATCGGCGCGACGCTCTTCTCCTCGCGCGCGATCTCCGCATGCTGCGCGCGCAAGCCGTCTTCCGTGAGGCCGCCGGCGTAGTACGCGACGACGGAGTGATCGGAGATGCCGACGTACTCCCAGCCGCGCGAATGCGCGGCGGCGAGCATCTCCTGCACGCTGTTGCGACCGTCGGAGAACGTCGTGTGCACGTGAAACGTGCCGCGCAGATCGCTGACGTCGACGAGCTTCGTGCGCTTGCGCGACTTCAAATCGTCGGCAGACTCGCGCCGCTCCGGCTCGATGAACGGGATGTCGCGCT
>DATELS010000612.1:0-2642 GCA_035276365.1 Thermoanaerobaculia bacterium | reverse complement strand
ATCTTCGTCTATCTCGTCTGACTGCCGTCGCTGCGCCTGCGCGGCGATTACCTGGCGATCGTCACGCTCTGCTTCGGCGAGATCATTCGCGTGATGATCCTCAACATCGAGGTCATCGGCGCCTCGCGCGGCTTCACCGGCATCCCGCCGTGGAGCAACTTCTTCTGGGTCTTCTTCGTCGCCGCGATCACGATTCTGATCTCGCGGCGGCTCGTCGCGTCCTCGGTCGGCCGCGCGTTCCTCGCGGTGCGTGAAGACGAGATCGCGGCGGAGTCGATGGGCGTCGACACGACGCGCTACAAAGTGAAGGCGTTCGTAATCGGCTCCGCGCTCGCGGGCGTCACGGGCGGCCTCTTCGCGCACTACACGCCGGCGTATCTGAACCCGGGGATGTTCACGTTCATGAAGTCGTTCGAGGTCGTGGTGATGATCGTCCTCGGCGGCCTCGGCTCGATCTCGGGCGCGGTCATCGGCGCGGTCGTGGTGACGATCCTGCCGGAAGCGCTGCGCTACGTGAAGGAAATCTATCCGGACATGCGCGATCCGCGCATGGTCATCTACTCGATCACGCTGATCGTGCTGATGCTCACGCGGCCGCAGGGACTCCTCGGACGCCGCGAGCTGTGGGACTTCCTCCCGCGCCGCAAGGACACGATTCCGAAAGAGGCGCGCGACGAAGGCGATGCGACGGACAAACTCGATCGCGACGCGGGACCTCCGGTGAGCTAGATGGCCGACGCATCTCTTCTGCACGCGAAGAACGTGACGATCCGCTTCGGCGGACTGACGGCGGTGTCGGACTTCAATCTCGAGCTGCGGCCGCACGAGTTGGTCGGCCTGATCGGTCCGAACGGCGCGGGCAAGACGACGATCTTCAACATGCTCACGGGCGTGTACAAGCCGACGGAAGGGGAGATCTCGATCGGCGGCGTGTCGACGCACGACATGAGGCCGTACCAGATCACGAGCCTCGGCGTCGCGCGCACGTTCCAGAACATCCGCCTGTTCAAGGATCTCTCGGTCCTAGACAACGTGAAGATCGGCGGGCATATCCACTACAAGTACTCGGGCACGTCCGCCGTGCTGCACACGAACCGCTTCCACGGCGCGGAGGAAGAGGCGGAAGAGCAGGCGATGAAGCTGCTCGACATCTTCGGCCTCCGCTCGCGCGCGGACTATCGCGCGAAGAATCTGCCGTACGGCGATCAGCGCCGGCTGGAGATCGCGCGCGCACTCGCGGCGCGTCCGAAGCTTCTGCTGCTCGACGAGCCGGCGGCGGGTCTTAATGACAGCGAGACACGCGCGCTGATGGAGACGATCCACGACATCCGCGATCGCTTCGACATCGCGATTCTTCTCATCGAGCACAACATGGAGCTCGTGATGGGGATCTGCGAGCGGATCGTGGTGCTGAACTTCGGCAAGACGATCGCGGAGGGCACGCCGGAACAGGTGCGCTCGAACGACGCGGTGATCGAGGCCTACCTCGGCGAGCCCGCGGAGGCGGCGGACGTATGAGCGCGCTGCTTTCGATTCACGGACTGGAAGTCGGGTACGGCGCGATTTCGGCGCTGCACGGGATCGATCTCGAAGTGCAGAAGGGCGAGATCGTCACTCTCATCGGCGCGAACGGCGCGGGCAAGACGACGACGTTGCGCACGATCTCGGGACTGCTGAAGCCGCGCAAAGGTCGCGTGGAGTTCGAGGGGAAGGACATCACCGGCGTCGCGCCGCACATCATCACGGGTCGCGGGATCTCGCACGTGCCGGAAGGTCGCGGGATTTTCGCGAATCTCACGGTTCACGACAATCTCGAATTGGGCGGCTATCTTCGTAAAGGAAGCATCGCGAAGGAGGAGTACGAGCGTGTGTACTCGCTCTTCCCCGTGCTCAAGGAACGCATCAAGCAGAACGCGGGCACGCTCTCCGGCGGCGAGCAGCAGATGCTCGCGATCTCCCGCGCGCTGATGGCGAAGCCCGCGGTGTTGCTGCTCGACGAGCCGTCGCTTGGACTGGCGCCGCAGATGGTGCAGACGATCTTCCGCGTGATCCGCGAGATCAACGCGGAAGGCACGACGATCCTGCTGGTCGAACAGAACGCGCACATGGCGCTCGTCACCGCGCACCGCGGCTACGTGATGGAGACGGGCCGCATCACGCTCGCCGACGAGACGAAAGCCCTCCTCGCCAGCGACCGGATCAAAAAGGCCTACCTCGGGGGCTAGGCGGGCACGGCCCGCTGCGTCGCTGGCCATAGGCTGGTTGCACGTGCGGCTCCTCCGTGGCTTCGTTCTCGCGCAGGCAAAATTCTTCAGCGAGTAGAAGATCTTGCGGGCCGAGGTAGTCTCGGGGTGTGAAGAAGTTCGTGATGTGGCTGAATCGGCGAGTCGATGTGCGCCAGCTTCTGCTCGCGCTCGGTCACGATCTGCGTGAATTCGCCTTGCTATGGCTCGTGTTCTCGTTTCTGGACCCGCTCGTCGCTGGAACTTTCTCGTTCCGCTGGACGATCACGAACGCCGTGTTCGGCATTGTGCTGTGGACGAGTGGCTCCTATATTGAATTGAGACGATCGAGGAAAGGACGGACGTGATGCCTGATTTTCGTGTCTTCATTGGCGTTGCGATCTTCGTCGTACCGCTGCT
>DATELS010000611.1:0-4036 GCA_035276365.1 Thermoanaerobaculia bacterium | reverse complement strand
ACGCGGAGAGAGAGCCGGGCATGCGCGGCGGATTCTACTTTCTCCGCCAGAACACGACGTCGCCCTCCTCGAAGTCAGGCTCGAAATGCTGCTCGAGGTACTGCCACACCAGCGGCGCGCGCGCGGCGTTCGCAACGCCGTCGACGGTGAAGCGCGGCGCCTGCGAGACCATCGCCGCGCGAATCTTCGGATTCGATTCGCGACGGCGGATGACCTCGTGCTGCTTCGCTTCCGTTTCGTAGAACGCGACTTCGTACTCGCGCACGGGACAGTCACGGCGCGTCAGGAAGTAGAGGATGCCGGAGTTCGTGAAGTCGAAGAATGTCTCGTCCGGCTTGAGCGCGAGCGTGACGTACTTTTGCGTGCTCGCGATCACTGCCGCGTCTTTCTCGGAGAACCAGACGCCGCGCGCGCGCGGCAGATTGTCGATCGCGACCCAGCCCGGCTCGATCGGTCCGCGCGACTGGCGCATCCATCCCACGACCGCGAGATGCGTCGTCGGCTGCGCGAGCGCGATCGCGGCGATGGCGATCGGAATGGCGAAGCGGCGGTAGCGCACTGCGAGCCACACGATGAGAATCGATACGAGGACGCCGAAGCGGAGGTGATGGCGCTCCGCGTACGAGATCGCGCTGAGCACGATCCAGATGCCGAGGAGGAGGACGGGCTCGAAGCGGCGTCGAGGGTGACGCGCGATCAGCAGCGCGGTGGCGATCGCGACGACGCACCAGGCGAGATAGAGGAACACCGCCGGCTCGAGCGCGACGCTGAGCACATCGGGAAACGCCTTCATCAAGTCCGGCGGCGAGAACATCTGCAGCGTGTACGCGGCGGCGACGGACGGCGTGTCGGCGAACGTGCTGACGAAGAACGGGCCGAGGATGCCGAACACGGCGAAGAGGACGAAGAGCACGAGCGCGGAGGCGGCGAGGCCGGTGAGCAGCGGACGCAGCGCGCGTACGCGGAACGCGGCGACGAGCAGCGTCACGAACGTGAAGACGCCGAAGTCGAGGCTGATCACGCATGCGACGACGGTCACGATTCCGGCGAGCAGCCAGCGGCGTCGCAGCGCGAGCGTCAGCGCGACGACCGGCAGGATCATGCGGATGTGCATCGTGTACGCGCCGGTGAGGATGCTCAGCAGCACCGCGAGAAACGCGCCTTCCGCGGAGCCGGTGACCGCGAACGCGAGCGCGTACAGCGCGCACGAGAGGAGGTTGCCGACGACGAGCCGCGCACGCCAGCGCGCGCCGATGTCGGGTCCGAGGACGCGCATGGCGAGCGCGTCGAAGCCGCCGTCTTCGCCGAGTCCGTGCGCAGGAAGCACGTCGACGTACGGACGCTCGCCGCGCAGATACTCGGACGCGGGCAGCAGCGAATGGCCGTCTTCGAAGAAATCGGCGCGCGGTTTTCCCTCCGCGGTCTCGCGGCTCATCGCGTTCGCGTATGCGTACAGCGCGAGCGGGAAGACGAACAGCACGAGGGTCTTGCGAAACCGCGCATGAACGAAGAACCGCATCACGATCGGCGTGATCACGACGATCGCCAGCGCGTGCCAGCCGAAGTAGCGCTGATCGCGCGCGAAGAAGTTCGTCTGCAGGATGAGCGCGAGCGGCGCGAAGACGAACGCGTACGCGTTGCCCGCCGCGACGCGCACGATGAACACGATCAGCGCCGCGATCAGCACCGCGCCGTTCACGGAGAAGCCGCCGATGTCGATGATGGCCAGGAACGTGGTGACGAACGTCGGCACGAGCACGACGTCCGCACGCGTGAAGGCGAGATCGCGATCGCGCAGTAGCGCGCAGATCGCGATCACGATCGCGCACGGGATGATCGCCAGCGCGACGTTGCGATACGTCGTGATGATCCACAGCGTCACGAGCACCGCGACGATCACGCTGTGGCGCGCCCATGTGCGTCCGGCCGCGAGGTGCCGCGCGATCGTACGCAGCGCGAGCGGCAGCACGATCGGCAGCAACATCAGGCCGAGAATCCAGCGGAACGGACCGTGCGCGTCGTAGTTGAGCGCGGTGGCGACACCGGGGAGTTGTCCCGCGGGCGCGGGTCGCGTCCAGACGCTGATCAACGCGATCGCGATCGTGAGTCCCCACGTCGCGAACGCGCCGGACATCCAGAGTTCGCGGCGCTCGTTCACGCGGCCGCCTTGTCGATCAGCCAGCGCACGACCAACTCTTCCGCCCAATACTCCGGCTGCCACGGACGCGTGCCGCCGATGAAGCCGACGTGACCGCCCTTGCGCGTGACGCGAAAGTCGATCGCCGGCGATGCGACGCGCTTCACGCGCTCCAGTACTTCGCGAGGAAGAAACGGATCGTCCTCCGCGCTCACCGCGAGCACCGGCGTGGTGATGCGATCGAGCACGCGAATCGAGCTCGATCGCTCGTAGTAATCGTCCGCGCCGGTGAAGCCGTGCAGCGGGCCGGTCGCGCAGTCGTCGAAGTCGCGAAAGCTGCGCGCGCTCCGCACGCGGTCGAGATCGACGCGTCCCGCGAGATCGCCGCGGAGCACCTTCTTCTTCAGCGTCGCCAGAAAACGCGCGACGTACAAGCGTCCAACGAAGTCGCGATCGAGATGTGCGGAGCCGGCGCCGAGGTCGTAGGGGACGGAGAGGGTGGCGGCGGCGGTGATGAGCTGCTGCCCCGGGTGATCGCCGAGCCACTTCAGCAAAACGTTGCCGCCGAGGGAGGCGCCGAAGGCGAGGAGACGGCGGTGCGGGTGGCGGGCGGCGAGCATGCGCAGCACGAAGTCGAAGTCGCCCGTCTCGCCCGAGTGATAGAAGCGCGGACGGCGATTCGGCAGCATGCGCCGCACGTCGCGCGGATCGCGCGCGCACGAGCGAAAGTTGATCGCCGTCGCCGCGTGACCTTCGCGCGCGATCACCGAGAGCACACCTTGCATGTACACCGAGTTCGAGCTGCCTTCGAGTCCGTGCAGGAGGATGAAGTGCAGGCGCGAGTCCGCGTCGAGATGATCGAGCATGAGCTCGTCGCCGTCCGGCGTTTCGATCGTCTCGCGACGAAGCGGTACCATCCTGCGGCGGCGCGTCATGCGGCCCCAGATCGTCTGCAGGTGAGCGCCGGGCAGGAACCAGGCGGGAGAGAAATCCGAATCCATGAGTCTCAGCGCAATCGTGATCCTCGCACAACTCTCCCAATCCATCACGGTCACCGCGACGCGCACCGAGACCCGCGTCGCCGACACTCCGGCGAGCGTGGTCGTGCTGTCGAAGGAGACGCTCGCGCAAACGCCCGCGCCGACGCTCGACGATGCGCTGCGCCAGGTCGCGGGCTTCACGCTCTTCCGCCGCGCCGGAAGCCGCGTCGCGAATCCGACGACGCAGGGCGTGTCGCTGCGCGGAGTCGGCGCGAGCGGCGCGTCGCGCGCGCTCGTGCTCGACGACGGCGTGCCGCTCAATGATCCGTTCGGCGGCTGGGTGTACTGGGGACGCGTGCCGCGCGAGGCGCTGGAGCGCGTGGAGGTGCTGCGCGGCGGCGCGTCCGATTTGTACGGCAGCTCGGCGATGGGCGGCGTGATCCAGTTCGTGCGGCGACGCGCGCCGGGCGTGAGCGTCGATGCGTCGTTCGGGACGCAGAACACCGGCACGACGTCGCTGTTCGCGGGCAGCGAGCACTTCAGCGTCGCGGGCGATTTCCTCTCGACCGATGGCTACGTGCTGGTGCGACCCGAGGAGCGCGGCGCAGTCGATGTCGAAGCGGACTCGCGCCACACGAGCGTCGACGCCACCGCGCGCCGCGGCAGCGCGTTCCTGCGCGGCTCGTACTACCGCGAGCGCCGCAACAACGGCACGCCGCTGCAAGAGAACGACACGACGAACCGCCAGCTCGCCGCGGGCGGCGATCTCTTCGCCGGTGCGCTCGCGCTCCGCGCGTACGCGAGCGATCAGGATTACTTCCAGACGTTCTCGACGATCGCGAATGATCGCGCGTCCGAGCGGCTGACGATCGAGCAGCGCGTACCGTCGCGCGGCGCGGGAGCGAACGCGCAGTGGACG
>DATELS010000610.1:0-6386 GCA_035276365.1 Thermoanaerobaculia bacterium | reverse complement strand
CCGAAGGGGCAGATGAAGAATCCGCTCGAGTTCCTGCTCACGCGCGAGCGCGATCCGCTGACGTGGGAGGCATGGTGCAAGCCCGCCAAGCGCGTGAAGCCGGGCGACGTCGTTGAATTCTCGGACGCGCTCTCCGCGGAGATCCTCGAGAAAGAAGAAGGCACCGTCGTTCTGAGCTTCCACGGCGACATGAACGAGATCGAGCGCCTCGGCGTCCCTCCGCTGCCGCCGTACATCGCGCGCGAAGAAGCGCGCGAGAGCGACAAGGAGTCGTATCAAACGGTCTACGCCGCCGCGCGCGGCGCGATCGCCGCGCCCACCGCGGGACTGCACTTCACGCAGGCGATCCTCGACGAGATCGCCGCGCGTGGCGTGGAGATCGTGCGGATCACGCTGCACGTCGGCATCGGCACGTTCAAGCCGGTGAAAGTCGATCGCATCGAAGAGCACCGCATGGACTCCGAGCGCTACGAGATCAGCGAGGACGCCGCGTCGCGTCTCAATGCCGCTCTCGACGCGAAGCGCACCATCGTCGCCGTCGGCACGACCTCGGTCCGCACGCTCGAAAGCGCAGTGCGCCGCGGACATGGACGCTTCCTCGGCGGCCGCGCCGAGACGTCGATCTTCATCACGCCCGGCGTTCCGTTCCACGTCGTCGACAAACTGCTGACGAACTTTCACCTGCCCGAGTCGACGCTGCTCATGCTCGTGTCCGCGTTCGCGGGAATGCAAACAATCCGTGACGCGTACGCGGAGGCGATCCGCAAAGGATATTTTTTCTACTCCTACGGCGACTGCATGTTCCTCACCGCGAAAGGAAATCGATGAAACGTTCGCTGCTCGCACTCCTCACCGCGCTCGCACTGCTCCTTCCTCTTGCTGCACAAACGCCTCCGCCCACGCCACCTCCGCCTCCGACTGACAAGAAAGCCGAGCCGAAGAAGCCGGAGAAGGCCGAGCAGGAGCCGCGGCCGGTCGAGCAGGAACTGCAGAAGAAGGCGTCGCAGCAGAAGGACGCGCCGCCACCGGCACCGGCAACTGCGGCGCCAGCGAACGGCGCCGCGCCCGCTACGGACACGGAGAAGAAAGACGAGAAGAAGTGGGACGTGATGAATCCTCCCGGCCCGTCGCATGACGTCGACCTCGACGTCACGAGCGGGACGTGGATGAGCATCGACGTCTCCCCCGATGGCAAAGAAGTCGCCTTCGACCTCCTCGGCGACATCTACACAATTCCGATCGGCGGCGGTGAGGCGAAGGCGATCACGAGCGGCGTCGCGTGGGACATGCAGCCGCGCTACTCGCCGAACGGGAAGTGGATCGCGTTCACGAGCGATCGCTCCGGCGGCGACAACCTGTGGATCATGAATCGCGACGGCTCGGACGCGAAGCAGGTGTCGAAGGAGTCGTTCCGCCTGCTCACGCAGCCGGCGTGGACTCCCGATAGCGAGTACCTCGTCGGCCGCAAGCACTTCACCTCCGAGCGCTCATTGGGCGCCGGCGAGATGTGGCTCTATCACCGCAGCGGCGGCGACGGCTTGCAGCTCACGAAGAAACGCACGGATCAGAAGGACACCGGCGAGCCCGTGTTCTCGCCGGACGGCAAGTACCTCTACTTCAGCGACGACGTCACGCCCGGCCAGGTCTTCGAATACAACAAGGATCCGAACAGCCAGATTTACGTGATCCAGCGACTCGATCGCGAGAGCGGCGAGATCGAGCGTTACGTCACGGGACCCGGTGGCTCGATCCGTCCGACGCCGTCGCCGGACGGCAAGTCGCTCGCGTTCATCCGGCGCGTACGCTACAAGTCGACGATCTTCGTGCGCGATCTCGAGTCAGGACGCGAGACGCCGGTCTTCGACGGACTCGATCGCGATCTGCAGGAGACCTGGGCGGTGCACGGGGTCTATCCGTCGATGGCGTGGACGCCCGACAACCGCTCGCTCGTGTTCTGGGCGGGCGGCAAGATTCAGCGTGTCGACGTCGCATCGAAGCAGGTGGCGAACATCCCGTTTCACGTGAAGTCGACGCGTCGCGTGACGGAGGCCGTGCGCTTCCCGGTCGACGTCGCGCCGCAGAAGTTCGACGTGAAGATGCTGCGCTGGGTCGAGGTCTCGCCGCGCGGCAATCAAGTGCTCTATCAGGCGCTCGGCTACATCTATGTGAAGGATCTTCCGGATGGCGCGCCGCGCCGGATCACGAAACAGACGGATCACTTCGAGTTCTATCCGTCGTGGTCGCGCGACGGAAAGTGGATCGTCTACACGACGTGGAATGACGAGAACGCGGGCACGGTGCGCGTCGTCTCCGCTGCAGGCGGCGAAGGTCGCGTCGTCACGGAGAAGCCGGGACATTACGTCGAGCCGGCGTTCTCACCGGACGGAACGAAGATCGTCTATCGCACGACGAGCGACGGCTTCCTCACGACCGGACTCTGGTCCGGCGTGCAAGGACTCTTCGTTGTTCCCACGAGCGGCGGCAAGCCGATACTCGTGACGAAGAAAGGCGCGCTGCCTTCCTTCGGCGCGTCGAACGACCGCATCTTCTTCATCACGTTCGAAGACGAAGGAAAGCGCGAGCTGCGCTCGATCGACCTCGACGGCAGCGACGAGCGCGAGCACGCGATCTCCGCGTTCGCCACCGACTTCGTGATCTCGCCCGATGAGAAGTGGCTGGCGTGGACGGAGAACTTCGCCGCGCACGTGACGCCGTTCCTGCGCACGGGCAAGCCGATCGACATCGGTCCGAAGATGTCGGCCATTCCGAAGGCGACGGTGTCGCGCGACACGGGCGAGTACCTGCACTGGTCCGGCGACTCGAAGCGGCTCTACTGGGCTCTCGGACCGGAGCTCTTCTCGCGCGATCTCAAGGACGCCTTCGCATTCCTCGAAGGCGCGCCGGAGAAGTTGCCGGGCGTGCCGGAGAAGGGCGTCAACATCGGCTTCTCGCGCGCGTACGACGTGCCGTCGGGCAAGCTCGCGTTCACGAACGCGCGCATCCTCACGATGAAGGGCGATGAAGTGATCGAGAACGGCACGGTCGTCGTCGACGGCAACCGCATTGCCGCGATCGGCGCGAACGTCACCGTGCCCGCGGACGCGAAGGTCATCGACTGCGCGGGCAAGACGATCATGCCGGGCATCGTCGACGTGCACTGGCACGGCTCGATGGGCTCGGAGCAGATCACGCCGCAGCAGAGTTGGATCAACTACGCGTCGCTCGCGTTCGGAGTGACGACGCTGCACGCCGCGAAGACTTCCGCGGTGTCGTTCGACGGATCGGGCACGATCCTCTACGGCGCGAAGGCTCCGTTCAAGGCGGACATCGACTCGCTCGACGACGCGCTCTCGCACCTGCGCCGCATGAAGGCCGTCGGCGCGTTCAGCGTGAAGAGCTACAACCAGCCGCGCCGCGATCAGCGCCAGCAGGTGATCGAGGCCGCGCGGCAACTGCAGATGATGGTCGTGCCCGAAGGCGGCTCGCTCTTCCAGCACAACATGACGATGGTCGTCGACGGCCACACCGGCGTCGAGCACTCGATCCCCGAGCGAGCTGGCGAAGGCGGGGATGATTGTCGCGCCGCGCATCTTCTCCACGCCTCGCGCTGGCCATGCGCGCCGAGTTGCACGTTCACGCCCGCCGACGCTGATCGTCGGCTACGGCGGCAACTGGGGCGAGAACTACTGGTACATGAAGACGAACGTGTGGGAGGACGACCGGCTGACGTCGTTCGTGCCGCGGCGCATTCTCGACGCGCGCTCGCGCCGCCGCGTGATGGTGCCGGAGAACGAGCACAATCACTTCAACAACGCGCGCGTGGCGAAGGAGCTGTTTGACGCCGGCGTGAACGTGCAGCTCGGCGCGCACGGCCAGCGCGAGGGACTCGGCGCGCATTGGGAGATGTGGATGTTCAATCAGGGCGGGATGACGCCGATGCAGTCGCTCCAATCCGCCACCATCGCCGGCGCCCGCTACCTCGGACTCGACCACGACATCGGCTCGCTCGAGACGGGCAAGCTCGCCGACCTGATCGTGCTCGACGCGAATCCGCTCGAGAACATGCGCAACACGCACACCGTGCACTACACGGTCGTCAACGGCCGCGTCTTCGACGCCGCGTCGATGAACGAGATCGGCAACCACCCGCGCAACCGCAAGCCGTTCTACTTCCAGGAGGCGGGCGGAGAAACGTGGGGTGCGGCGTCAACGGTGGGCGCGGACGAGGATTAGTCGCTACCAATAGGTGGTGGTCACCGCGCACTCGCCGGTGACCACCGCCTGACACGCCATCCGCTCATCCTCGCTGAACCCGCGCGCGAAGCGCGTCTCCACCGACGTCGGCGCGCTGAGGTTCTCCGCGCCGCTCATCACGCGCACGCGGCAGCGCGCACACACGCCCACGCCTCCGCACGAATTCGCGAGCGGAACGCCCGCGGAACGCGCGACGTCGAGCACCGTCTCGTTCTCGCGCGCGGTCGCGCGGCGGTCGAGCGGAAGGAATGTCACGACTCTTGACGGGGCGTTCACCGGGATTTGGCAGCGTTCGACAAAACTTTATTCCACGGGAGGCGTCTATACCTAGCATGAGAACGAAGACCATGGACGAAACTCGCATCGCCGAAGAAATCGTGAGCGCCCTTCCGCACGGCGTCGCGCGCGCATTGTCGACGGATCGCGAGACGATCCGCTACGCCGTCCGCGCGGAGGGGCTGAAGCTGCGGACGATCGTCTTCGTACGCGAGTCGCTGCGGCGGCTCATCGACGATCCGATCGGCGCGATCAAGGTGGAGTACCTGCGGCGGGATCTCCTGCGCAACGCGCAGCGGCGGAACGAGTTCCGCTACCCGCACTCGCACTACGCCACGACCCGCTTTCGCGGCCTGCGTTTCGCCGTCTAACGCCGTACGCTGACGGTTCGCAAGTTCGTGACTTGCTTTTCCGTCGCTTCGACACCATATTCTCTGTATGGCTGTCGAACTGGATGAGCTGGACCATCGAATCGTCGCTCTCCTCCTGAAGGACGGCCGCACGCCCGCGGCGCAGATCGCGGAGCAGATCGGCCTCTCCCGTCCCGCGGTCGCCGATCGCCTGGACAAGCTGGAGCGGCAAGGCGTCGTCCGCGGCACGACCGCCGTCGTCGATCCCACCGCCCTCGGCAAAGCCATCACGGCGTTCGTCGCCGCGCGCGGCACGACGCTGTCCGCGCCGGCGTGGAAGAAGTTCCGCGAGCTGATGCAGGACGACGCGGTGCTCGAGGTGCACACGGTCGCGGGCGACGACTGCTACCTCATGAAAGTGCGCGCGGACTCGATCTCCGGTCTCAATACATTGGTGCAACAACTGTCGACGCCGCCGCTTTCGCTGTCGACGCGCACGACGATCGTGATGCAGACGCACTGCGAGAAAGTCGGCGGGATCGATCTGGGGATGACGAAGAAGGAGGAGCGATGAAACACGAGCGTGGACTCGCATACGCCGCGTTCGCGGTGGTCTGCGTCGTCTGGGGGACGACGTACTTGTTCATCCGCATCGCCCTCGACACGATGCCGCCGCTGCTCCTCACCGGCACGCGCTACGTCGCCGCGGGACTGATCATGCTGCTCATCGCGAAGGTGCGCGGCGTCGCGCTGCCTCGCGATCGCAAGACGCTCGCGAATCTCGCGCTCGTCGGCTTCCTGATGGTGGGCATGGGCAACCTCGCCGTGGTGTGGGCGGAGCAGTGGGTGCCGAGCGGCTTCGCCGCGCTGTTCGTCGCGAGCGCGCCGTTCTGGATGGCGATCATCGAGGCATTCCGCGCCGGCGGCGAGCGCGTGAACGCGCGCACCGGCATCGGCATGCTGATCGGCTTCGTCGGCGTGGCGATGCTCGTCCTTCCCGGCGCCGGACCGAAGTGGAGCCTGTCCTTCCTCCTCGGCGCGCTCGCCATTCAGGTGGGCTCGCTCGGCTGGCAGCTCGGCTCCGCGCGCAGCAAGTACAACCTCGCGCACGTGCCGTTTCTCGCGTCGGTGGCGCTGCAGATGTTCTTCGGCGGCGTGATGGTGCTCGTCGTCGGATTCGCGATCGGTGAGGCGCCGCGCTTCTCGCTCACGCCGCGCTCGTTCGGCGCGCTCGCGTACCTGACGCTCGTCGGCTCGGTGATCACGTACAGCGCGTACGTGTTCGCGCTGTCGCACATGAGAACCGTGCACACCTCGCTGTACGCGTATGTGAATCCCGTCGTCGCCGTCTTCCTCGGCTGGCTCGTGTTGAGCGAGCCGCTGACGGCGATGTCGATCGCCGCGATGGTCGTGATCCTCGCCGGCGTCGCACTCGTGCAGAGCTCGGGGTGGACGCGCAAAACGACGATCGCGCCGACAACGGCGATCGTGCAAAAGGCAGCGTAA
>DATELS010000609.1:0-5143 GCA_035276365.1 Thermoanaerobaculia bacterium | reverse complement strand
TGGGGCGCGGAGGCGCGCCGCCATCTCGACGAGGTCACGCGTCCACTGCCGGTGTTCGAGACGGTAGTCGAGCGCGCGTCCGCGAAGCTGGAGCAAGGCGACCGCGCGACCGCGGATGCGCTGGTGCACATCGACGCCGGCGAAGCCCGTGTCTTCGTCGCGAACGAAGTCCTCGGCCGCTGGGGCGAGGCATTCCTCGCGCATGACGACGCGAAAGCGAACGCGCAGCTCACCGTCGCGCGCACGCTCGCGACCGCGCTCGCCGGCGTGAATGACGATGCGATGGTCGCGGATGCGATCGCGGCAATCGATCGCGCGAAAGGCGATGCGTTGCAAGCGCTCGCGCGCGGGCACGTCGCGTTTCGCGAGGGAGTACGACTGCGCAAGGCGCGCAAGGCGACGGAAGCCGAGCCGCAGTTCCTCGCCGCGGAGCGCGAGCTCGCAAACGGCGCGAGTCCGATGGCGCTCGACGCGCGCGCGTTCGCCGGCGTGGCGATGATCAACCAGCAGCGCTTCGACGATGCGGAGCGCGTCTTCACCGCGCTCGAGACGAACGTGCCGCCGCGGTATCGCGCACTGCGCGGGTACGTGCAGTGGCAACTCGCGGCGGTGCAGATGTCGCGCGGGTTGTGGGGACGCGCGATCGATCTCGTGACGCACGCGATCACGGAATTTCAGCGGCTGCACGAGACGAACACTACGGCGTACCTGCACGACATCGTGTCGCAGTGCTACGGCGCGATCGGCGATCGTGAGCGCGCCGCGCAGCACCGCCTGGCCGCGCTCCGCGTCCTCGGCAACGTCACCAACTACCGCCTCGGTCACGCGATGGCGGGCATGATCTACGAGGCGACGCAGGCGCGGCAGTGGCGCGCGGCGATGTCGCTTCTCAAAATCCAGATGCATCTCGAGCGGCGCGTCGGCGTCAAGGAGCTGCTGATCTCCGTCCTCGCGCGCCGCGCGATGCTGCACACGCGCCTCGGCGATCCGGCCGCGGCGGAAAGCGATCTGCGCGAGGCCGCGGCGGTGATCGCGTCGACGGAGGATGCGACGCTGCGGGAGAAGCTGACGCAGGATCGCAACGCGGCGGCCGCACTCGTCGAGACGGATCCGCGCACGGCGATCGCGATGCTCACCGATCTCCTGCACTATCACGAGAAGACGGGCTGGCGCCCGCTGATGCCCGACTTCTACCTCCGCCGCGGCCGCATGTACCTCACCCTCGGCGACCGCGAGCGCGCCGCGAACGATTTCGAGTCGGGCATCGCGGAGCTGGAAACGCATCGCGACTCGCTGCCGATGGGCGAGGGTCGCTGGGGCATGCTCGACGCCGCGGACGAGCTGTTCGACGAGGCGATCGAACGCACGCTGGAGGTGAGTCCCGCGCGCGCGTTCGCGTACGCGGAGCGGCAGCGCGCACGGTCGCTCTCGGACACGCTGCCGCCGAACGCGCGCGCCTTCGACTTCGCGGCGTTGCCGCCGGACGTCGCGATCATCGAGTACACGGCGCTGCCGCGGAAGCTGATCGTGTTCGTCGTCGATCGCGGCGGAACTCGCGTGGAGGAGAAGGCGATCGCGCGCGAGTCGCTCGCGGCGGTGCTCGATCGTTCGCGACAGGCGATCGAAGAAGGGAAGCGCGATCGCGGCGCGTACGACGCGTTGCTCGCGCCGGTGCGCGACGTGCTCGCATCGCATCGCGAGCTCGTGTTCGTGCCGGATGCGACGACGTCCGCGGTGCCGTTCGCGGCGCTCGCCCCGACCGGCGCGTTGATCGAGGAGCACACGGTGACGATCGCGCCGAGCGCGCGCTTCTACGTGGAGGCGCGGCAGCGCGAGCAGCACGCGAGGCGCGAGACGCTGCTGATCGTCGACAATCCGGAGACCGAGGAGATGGTGTCGCTCGCCGGCGCGGGGTCGGAGGCGGACGCGATCGAGCGCGAGTACGCGGAGACGCGGCGGCTCTCCGGACGCGCCGCGACGACGCAGGCGTTCCTCGAAGACGCGCGCGATGCGGACGTGATCCACTTCGCGGGACACGGTGTCGTCAGCCGCGACTCCGCCGCGCTGATGCTGGCGTCGGGACGCGCGGACGCGGCGACTCTCTCCCGCGCACGGCTCTCGCGCACGGGTGTGGTCGTGCTCGCGGCATGCGAGAGCGCGCGCGGTCCGGTGCGCAGCGCGGAGGGCGTGCTGAGCGTCGCGCACGCGTTCCTGCAGGCCGGCGCGCCCGCGGTGATCGCGACGCTCTGGCCGATCGCGGACGACGACGCGGCGGATTTCTTCCCGCGCCTGCACCGCCATCTCGCGCGCGGCGTCGCACCGTCCGAGGCGCTGCGCTTGGCGCAACTGGAATTCATGCGCGATCCGAAAAATCGCGACTCGAATTTGTGGGCAGCCGTTCAGGCGATTGGGTATTGAGAGAGGGAGGATGAATGACGAGACCCTTGGAGATCGTGTTTTACGGATTGGCGTGCTTCGATCCGCAGCCGTACGGATATCGCGTGCTGTTTCCGGATGGGCGGAATCCCGCGCCGTACAACGTGCCGCCGCATCATGGCTGGATCGGAATCCGGCCGCAGACGGAAGTCGTGACCGCGCGCTGGCCCGGCGGTTTCGCGCTGAACAATTTCCCGGTGCCGGGCCGCGGTCAGTTGGAGATCTCGGGACTCCGCCGCACGACGTTCGACAACACTCAGCTTCTGCATCGTCTGTCGAATCTGCAGGACTCGGATTCCGGCTTCGCCATCGATGCGAATCCCGACGCGCTGATCGACATGGTCGTCGATCGCGGCACGCTCAGCGCGCATCAGCAACCGACGCAGATGATTCTCGTGCAATGGCAGGTGGAGGCGGAGGATGACGCCGCGATCCGCATCAACTTCGGCTCGTACTGGATCGAGCTCACGCCCGGAACGACTCAGGTGATTCTCGGCAACACGGGCGAGGCACCGAACGACATGTCGGGCGACAGCGACTTCATGCTCTTCCGCAAACTCGCGACGCAGAAGTCAGGCGCGCTGCCTGTCGTCCCGCCGGCGACAACGCCCCTCGGCGCGTTGAACGTGATTCATCCGATCGATGAGTTCACGCTCACGTGTCCGTTCATCGATTGCTCGTCGGTTGTATCGCACTACTAGCGGGAGGATGAATGACGAGAAGACTGGAGATTTTCTTTTACGGGCTTGCATGCTTCGACCCGCAGGGAGCGGGATATCGCGTGTTGTTTCCGGATGGGCGGAATCCGGCGCCGTTCGACATACCGCCGCACCGGTTCGCGCTTTGGGAGAACGGGAACAAACATCCGATCACCACACCCGCGACGCTCGTGATCTCCGGTTTGAAAGCCACACCGCTGCATGACTTGTGGCTGCGCAAGCGTCTGCCGAGCTTGCAGAAGTCCGATCCGAATTTCACGATCGATTCACAGCCGGTAACGATCGTTCAGATGACGATCGATCGCGGCATCTTGACGGCGCATCAGGACGAACCACAACCTCCAAAACCTGACGAGGCCATTGTCGTTCGCTGGGCTGTCGAAGCTGAGGACGACGCCGAGATTGAATTCGCTTTCGGCGCGGTCGTCATTCGAATCCCTGACACAACAGAAGAAGTCGTTCTTGAAAACGCGAGCGACCTACCGCCGGGAGCGGATAGCGACTTCAATCTCTACCGGAAGATTTCGACGGACAAGAACACGCCGCTTGGCAAGCCGTTGAAGCCAGCCGAAAAGCCTCTTCCGGGCATCCCGATCCATCACGGCGGCATCAGGATGCACTGCCCCTTCATCGATTGTTCAATCGCGTTCTCGCACTACTAGCGTTTCTTCCCGAACCGCCGCTCGATGTTGAAGCCGAGTTTCACGTCGCCGGCATCGAGCGGCGTTCCCTGGAACGTCGTCGTCACGTACTGATCGACCATCGTCGACTGGCTGTTCGTCACGAGAATCTCGAACCAGTGGCCGCCGATCGCGCGCTTGAGGCCGAGGGACCAGGCGAAGTCGGACTTCATGGTCGAGGGGAGATCGCCGTTCGGCGGAATCACCTCCGCCACGACTGCAAGCGGCGGGCGAATCATGTACGCGAATCCCACCGGCACATTGAACGCCGTGTCGAACAACGCGCCGGACGACGTCCCGCTCACCGCGCGTCCCGCCTTCGTCGCGAACGTCGGCAGCGCGAACACCTGCGCCTTGCGTCCGAACTGATGCGCGACGATCGCCTGTGCGAAGAACGTCGAGCGGTCGCCCATGTTGCGCTCCGTGCGCCAGTCCGTGCCGCCGCGCAGCGTCAGCGACAGCGGCATCTTCGCCGCCTGCTCGAGCACGACGTACTTCGCTGCCGCCTCGATCGTGTCGTTCGTGTTGCTGCGCGCGAGTGAGAGCTGCAAGTCACGACGCACCGCCCACGACGCACCGAAGACAACGTCCGCATTCGTGTCGAGTCCGAACAGCGAGTGCGCCTGATCGCTGAGGCTTCCATTCGACAGCGACTGATTGAAGCGATGCGAGAACTTCACTTCCCACATCCCGTTCGGCTGAATGTTCGGACTCGGCAGCGACAAGAGAACGTCGCCAACGGGAAGTTTGGAAATGGGTTTGTAAGGATCCTGCTGTGCAAACACAGCGGACACCACAAGCAACCAGCAACCAGCAACCAACAACGAACGCCTAATCATTCGGCGCACCTCGACGAATCCAATCGCGAACGAGCTTGATCTGCGCGTCGCTCAATGGCGGCAATGCCTGCGGCATGCGATCGCCCGTGATGCCGGAGCCCGTAATCTTGCGGTACAGATACGAGTTCGGAGCATCGCCCGGCGCGATGCGCTTGAGCGACGGGTTCTCGACGCTGGAGACGTTCACGATGTTCGCGTACGACACCGACGCGGTGAGCACCATGTTCGACTGCTGGCCGACCGGATGATGACACCCGATCGCGGCGCAGGTGGGAGTGAAAATCTCGCTTTGCACGCGCGTGAACGTCGCCGTGGGATCGATCGGATCGCCTCCCGTTCCATCGGGCGACGTCGGCGTGCTGAGCTCTCCACAACCGGTGAGAAGGAGAAGAAAAAGGACGACCGAACGTGAGCGCATTTTCGACGCGTTAAGGTAGCATCGGATCGTGCATTCCGTCGATGAGCTGTT
>DATELS010000608.1:0-3239 GCA_035276365.1 Thermoanaerobaculia bacterium | reverse complement strand
GTTCGGCGCGAAGCATGTGATCGTCGCGGGCACCGATGTTCGCTACGCGAGCGGCACGAGCGATGAGCTGCGCGGTACGGCGCGCGTCGTCGCGGGCGGCACGCAGCGCACGGCGGCGCTGTATGTCGAAGACCTGTTCGCGATCACGCCATCGATGACATTGACCGCCGGCTGGCGCGGCGACTGGGTGCGCAACGAAGGCGGCGCGACGGAGATTCAGGGCAACCCGCGCGTGTCGTTGCTCTGGAGGAATTTCTCGGCGTCGGCGTACACGGCGTTCCGCGCGCCGACGCTCAACGAGCTCTATCGCGGGTTCCGCGTCGGCAACATCAACACACTGCCGAACGCGGACCTGCACGCGGAAAACTTGACGGGACTCGAGCTCGGCGCGCGCGCGCGCAACGCACGCGTGACGCTGTTCTGGACGAGCGTGAGCGACACGATCGCGAACGTGACCATCGGCCCGAACACCCGCCAGCGCCAAAACCTCGGCCGCACCCGCTCTCTCGGCTGCGAGGTCGACGCGGAGTGGCAACTCGCGCGCGACTGGAAGGCGTCGAGCGGTTTGCTCTTCGTCGACGCGACCGTGCGCGACGGCGAACTGCGCGGCAAACGCCTGCCGCAGGTCCCGCGCGCACAAGCGACCGCGCAGTTGTCGTGGAAGTCCCTCGGCTTGCAGGCGCGCTGGTCGGCGTCGCAGTTCGATGACGATCGCAACGAGCTGCCGCTCCGCGGTTACATCGTCGCGGATTTGTTCGCGTCGCACGCCCTCGGCCGTGGTCTCGACGTCACGCTCGCGGCGGAGAATGTGCTCGATGAAGACGTCCAGGTCAGCGCGACGCCCGTAATCACGCTCGGGCAACCCCGCGCGTTTCGAATCGGTTTGCGTTGGAGGTCGATGTGAAACAGTTGTTGGCGATCCTCTTCGTCTGCGCGTCATTGCACGCGCAGGAGCTCGTGCTCGATCCCGGTCTCGGCACTCTGCATCATCCCGTGACGACGTCGAATGCGGAGGCGCAGCGGTGGTTCGATCAAGGGCTGCGCTATCTGTACGCGTTCAATCACGAGGCAGCCGCGGACTCGTTCCGCAAATCCACGACCCTCGACCCCGACCTCGCCCTCGGCTACTGGGGTGTGGCCCTCGCCCTCGGACCGAACATCAACATGGACGTCGATCCGGAGCGCGAGAAGCAGGCCTTCGACGCGGTGCAGCTCGCGCAGGCGCACGCGGCGCGCGCGTCGACGGAGGAGCAGGACCTGATCGCAGCGCTGGCGAAGCGCTACAGCGACAAGGAAGACGCCGATTTGCATCAGCTCGCGGTCGACTACAGCCGCGCGATGCGCGAGTTGTCGCGCAAGTATCCGGACGATCTCGACGTGGCGACGTTGTACGCGGAGAGCATGATGGACCTGCGGCCGTGGAAGTTCTGGTCGCACGACGGGAAGCCGGCGGATGGGACGGAGGAGATCGTGTCGACGCTGGAGAGCGTGTTGAAGCGCGATCCGAAGCACGTCGGCGCGAATCACTATCTGATTCACGCGGTGGAGGCGTCGCCGCATCCGGAGCGCGCGCTCGCGTCGGCGAAGCGCATCGCGGCGCTCGCGCCGTCGGCCGGACATCTCGTGCACATGCCGGCGCACATCTTCCAGCGCGTCGGCGACTACGCGGGCGCGGCGAAGGCGAACGCGGACGCGGCGAACGTGGATCGCGACTGGATCGCGAAGCACGGCGCGGAGTCGATGTACGCGGGGATGTACTACAACCACAACCTGCAGTTCGGCAGCGCGTCGTACGCGGCGATCGGCGACTTCGCGAACGCGAAGAAGATGGCGGACGAGCTGGGCGCGAATTCGGTGCAGTTCGCGAAGATGCTGCCGCCGGTCGAGACGTTCGCGGTGACGCCGTCGCTGGTGCTCGTGCATTTCGCGAAGTGGCAGGATGTGCTGAAGGTGCCGGACCCGCAGGCGGGACCGGTGTCGACGGCGCTGTGGCATTTCACGATCGGCACGGCGCACGCGCAGCTCGGCAACGTTCTCGGCGCGCAGTCGGATCTGGCGGAAGTGGAGAAGGCGCTGCCGGCGATCACGACGGATGTGGGCTTCACGCAGAACGCGCAACGCGATCTCGTCGCGATCGCGGCGCATCTGCTCGCGGGACGCATCGCGATGGCGAGCGGCGACGCGAACGCGGCGATCGCGCATTACGAGAAAGCGGTGACGGCGGAGGACGCGCTGAATTACGACGAGCCGCCGGACTGGTGGCTGCCGTCGCGCGAGACGCTCGGCGCCGCGCTGCTGCGCGCCGGACGCGCCGCGGACGCGGAACGCGTGTTCCGCGACGACCTCGCGCGCAACCCGCACAGTCCGCGCGCGCTGTTCGGACTCGCGGAGTCGCAACGCGCGCAGAAGAAGGACGCGACTGCCGCGCGCGCGGAGCTCCGTCGCGCATGGAAAGGCGCGCCGCTGCGCATCACCGACCTCTGATGGCCTGGCGCATCGAGCGACAGTCGAACGGTAAGTTCGCGATCTTCTCCACGCGACTGCAGAACTACGTGGTCATCGACGCGGACGAGTCCGAGATCGAACGCGTGTACGCGGAGAAGGGCACGAAGGTCTACCTCGCCAGCGCCCGCGCGCAGATGGCGAAGGACGTGCGCGTCCCGGAGGCAGGGGAGGCGCAGATCGAGGAGAGCCGGCGCAACGGAGTGCCGGTGGAACCGCCGGAGAAGATCGGGAGGACGGGGTACGAGGGGTAGGGCTTAGAGGATGACGTCCTCCGGTGACGCAAGCGTGAGGCGCATTCCATCGACTTCGTGCGTTTGGCGTCGTTCGAACTCCGTCGTGCTGAATTCGCGGCTCTTCCGCACGATGAAGTCGACCTTCCAGCTATTCGAAAAATCGATCACGCTGAACATCGTGCCGCTTTTCAATGCCGCGAGCGCTTGCTCGTCATCGACGAGTAATCCCATCCGCTTCAGAAGCTGAAGAAGATCGGTGAGCTGCTTGCGAGACGGCGCGATCACGAGGTCGATGTCGTTCGTCGCCCGCGGTACGCCATACATCGAGCTCGCGAGCGAGCCGGTGAGCATGTACGGCACTTCCGCCCGCTCGAGGACAAACGCAAGCCGACGTAGAAACTCACCGAGCGTCATGAACGGCGGGATCGTAAAGCATCGCGGCGAGCATGCGCCGCGCGCCCTCGTCCGTGATCCCAGGATTGCGATCTTTGACGCCCGCGA
>DATELS010000607.1:0-7925 GCA_035276365.1 Thermoanaerobaculia bacterium | reverse complement strand
GGACTCGCTGGAGGTGCGCCACCTCGTGCTCACCGGCACGAACGAGGAGATCGGCCGCGCGCTGGCCGAGATCGCGCGCGACCGCTACGGCGCGCGACCCGAGCCACCGCGCGATGCGCTGCGTGCGCGCGCAGCGCGGCGCTACATCGAGCGCAACGATCCGATCCTCTACGAGCGCATGCGCGGCGTCGCCGCGGCGTTCGATCAGCGCGTCGACGACGACGCGTTCGACTACAGCGGCCTCTCGTTCACGAACCTCAAGGCGGGGTGCTCGATCGTGCACCTGCCGCCGCAGAAGACGGCGAACGGGAAGAGCGTCGTCAGCCGTGACTACGACTTCTCGACCGGCTCACTGAACTTCGGCGCGCTTCCGCCGGGCATGCTGCATCCGACGTCGCGGCCGTATCTCGTCGAGCTGCATCCGGACAAAGGGTACGCGTCGATCGCGATGGTCGCGTACGACCTGCTCAGCGGAGTCCTCGACGGGATGAATTCCGAGGGGTTGACGGTGACGCTGGCGATGGACGATGAACAGTTCGAAAGCGGCGCGATCGAGCCGACGTACGGCTCCGCGACGGGACTCGGCGTGCTGCAGGTATTGCGGCTCCTGCTCGACACCTGCGCAACCGTCGAGGAGGCGAAAGAAACGCTGCTCATGACGAAGCAGTATTACGAATACGTCCCGGTGCATTACCTGATCGCGGACCGTTTCGGGAAGTCGTTCGTCTGGGAGTATTCGAGCCTGCACAACAAGGAATTCATCATCGAGAACCCGGGCGAGCCGCTCGTCCTGACGAATTTCACGCTCAATAAGCACATGGACGGCGAGAAGCCGCCGTCGCCGGAGCTGGCGAAGGCGGAGTGCAGACGCTACGCATTTCTCGCGGATCGGCTGAACCAGGGCGGCGTGATCGGCGAAGATGTGCTGATGGCGACGCACAAGAAGGTGGATGCGGTGGGACACGAGACGAAGCGCCCGCCGATTCGCACGTTCTGGCACGCGCTGTATTACCCGGAGGAGCGGCGGGCGCGGTTCAGCTATTACCTGAGGGATGAGCCGGCGGGGATTGCGCGCACGGATTATCTCGAATTCCGCCTCAGTGGAACGACGGCCGCCGCGACCGTCGAGCCGAAGCCGCCGGCCGAGGCGGCCGGCGCTACACCCAAAACGAAGGGCGTCGTGAATCTCAATGGCGTTGCTGACGGCGCGGCGCAATTGCGGGCGATCACGGACCTCGCCGCGGTGCAGCAGCTCGGGCTGAAGGCGACCGACGTCACGGACGCGGATCTCGCGATTCTCGAGAAAATGACGAACCTGACGTCACTCGGGCTCGCAGAGACGAAGATCACGGACGACGGCTTGAAGCATCTCGCGAAACTGAAAAAGCTCGAAATCCTCAATCTCAGTGGCACGAACATTACGGACGCCGGACTCGCGCATCTCGCGGGACTCACGAACATCACGGGACTGCAGCTTTCGTCGACGAAGATCACCGACGCGGGACTCGTGCACCTCAATGGCATGGGTCGGTTGACGAAGCTGAACGTTACGAACACGGCCGTCACCGACGCCGGTGCGGCCGCGGCGAAGAAGTCGCTGCCTTTCTGGGCGACGATCAAGAGATGAGGTCGAGAATGCCTCGCAATGGGATGCGCAGCCAGTCGGGGCGGTTGTTCATCTCGTACTGAATTTCATACAGCGCCTTTTCGAGAAGATACGCATTGAGCAAGGCCTCGATGGACTCGGGGTTCGTCGGCAGGAATTGTCCTTGTGCACTCTCCGCGAGATACGCGCGCAGGAAGGACGCGCTGACCCACTGGTACCAGAACCTCGCCCCCGCCTCGAGCTGCTTCACATCCTCGGGCCGCACATACGATCCCGGCGCCGCGCCGAAGAGCGCGGCGTACGGGGCGTAATGGAATGAGCGCAGCATACCCGCGACGTCGCGTAATGCGCTGCGCTTGATCCGCCGCTCACTGAGCGGACGCGCCGGCTCGCCCTCGAAGTCGATGATCACGAAGTCGTTGCCCGTGTAGAGCACTTGCCCGAGGTGATAGTCGCCGTGGGTGCGGATGCGGGCGCCGTCGATCTTGCCGTGCAGGACGCCGCGAATGCGCGCGTGCAGCTCGCTCTCGTTCGCGAGCAGCGGCTCGAATTCCGGATGATCTTTGACTCGGCGCTTCACCGCGTGCAGCGTCTGCACGACCTGCGTGCGCAGGAATTGATAAATCGAGCGCTGATAATGCGGCGTGAACGGCTCCGGCGCGAACGCGGGAATGTCGGATCGTGACGCGAGCGCGACATGCATTTGCGCCGTGCGGACGCCGAGGAGCTCCGCGTCGGCGATGTAGCCGGCGATCATCTGGCGGGCGACGTCGGAGACCGGCTTGCGCGCGAGCTCGAACAGCGACTCCTTCGGCATCGACGCATTGACGCGCTCGACCATGGCCGGATCGCTGAGCAGGAGATCGAAATAGCGGCCGATGGAATCGAGCGTGTACGACCAGGCGTCGCCGGAATTCGGCGTGAAGCTCTGCAGAATGGCGACCGTCGTCGGCACATCGCTCTCATTGCGGCGATATTCGAGCGCACCCGCCACGCGCGGCGTGTTCTGGAAATTCGTCTCCTCGGTCAGGAAGCGCGAGACCTCGAAGTCGGTATTGACGCCCGGCTCGAGACGGCGGAAGAGTTTGAGGAACAGGCGCTGTCCGTATGTAATGGCGGTGTTGCTCTGCTCGACCGCGAGGACGTGCGTCTCGAGCTCCTCGGTTCCGCGCAATTCCTTGAACGCGCGCGTGGCCACGCCGGTGACGGAACCCTCTTTGCCGCGCAGTCCCTTCTTGCGGCCGACCGTGTCGAGCAGCACGCTCGCGAACGCCTCTTCCTGGACGGCTTCATAGAGCACCGCGCCATCGCGCAGACGCGCGACGACGGGCAGATTGCGCCCCTGATCCTGCTCGCGGCGCACATTCGCGATCGCGAGCGGCAGGAGATACGTCTGCGGCTCGCCGTCCGTGAATTCGGCCTCGACGAACAGCAGCCGAATCTCGCCCGCGACCGTCACCGCATCGAGCACCTTCACGGCATTGAGCACGCGCGACTTTCCGCCAAACCAGCGCCGCGTCGGCAGATATCCCGCGAGCGCGCGGTCGAGCGCATCGCGATTGCGCGTGGCCAGCACCTCCGTCCACGAGTGCGCGGCGATGAGCGGCGCGTCCTGCGTCGTCGTTTCCGCCGCGACCTCGCGCTGCAGGATGAACCAGTAGAACGAGAACGGCGCGAGATTGAGAAAATACGGACGCTCGCCGACGGCCGGGAAACGCGTCCCACCCGAAAGCTCCACCGGCACCATGCCTTTGTACTGCGACAGGTCGAGCTCGAAGCATTGCACGAGCCGCGACAGGTTCGCGACGATGAGAATCGTCTCGTCCTCATGCTTGCGCACATACGCGAGGATCTTGCGATTCTCACTGTGCAGAAACTCGATCGAGCCGCGGCCGAATGCGCGATAGCGCTTGCGCATCGCGATCAGGCGCTTCATCCACCACAGCAGCGAATATTGATTCGACTGTTGCGCCTCGACGTTCACCTGCTCATAGTGATATTGCGGATCGATGATGACCGGGAAGAACAATTGCTGCGGATTCGCGCGCGAGAATCCGGCATTGCGGTCGGCGCTCCATTGCATCGGCGTGCGCACGCCATTGCGGTCGCCGAGGTAAATGTTGTCGCCCATGCCGATCTCGTCGCCGTAATAGATGATCGGCGTGCCGGGAAACGAGAACAGCAGGCCGTTCATCAGATGAATGCGGCCGCGGTGATTCTCCATCAATGGCGCGAGACGGCGGCGGATGCCGAGGTTGATGCGGGCCTTGACGTCTTTGGCGTAGGTGCGCCACATGTAGTCGCGGTCCTCGTCCGTGACCATCTCCAGCGTCAGCTCGTCGTGATTGCGGAGGAACATCGCCCACTGGCAATTCTCCGGAATGGGCGGCGTCTGCCCCATGATGTCGATGATGGGGAAGCGGTCCTCCATCGCCAGCGCCATGTACATGCGCGGCATGACCGGGAAGTGGAACGCCATGTGGCATTCGTCGCCGTCCCCGAAATACGGCAGCGAGTCCTCCGGCCACTGGTTCGCCTCGGCCAACAACATGCGGCCGGGGTATTTCTTGTCCATGTGCGCGCGAATGGTCTTGAGGTACGCGTGCGTCTCGGGGAGGTTCTCGCACGTCGTGCCTTCGCGCTCGAAGAGGTACGGGATCGCGTCGAGGCGGAACGCGTCGACGCCGAGCTCCATCCAGAAATCGAGCGCCTTGATCAGCGCCTCGTGGACCGCGGGATTCTCGAAATTGAGATCCGGCTGATGCGAGAAGAAGCGGTGCCAGTAATACGATTTCGCGACCGGGTCCCACGCCCAGTTCGACGTCTCGAAGTCTTTGAAGATGATGCGCGCGTCTTTGTACTTGTCGGGCGTGTCGCTCCAGACGTAGAAGTCGCGCCACGGCGTGCCCGGCTTCGCGCGTCGCGATTTCTGGAACCACGGATGCTGATCGCTCGTGTGATTGATGACCAGCTCCGTAATGACGCGGATGCCGCGCCGGTGCGCCTCTTTCAGAAATGCCTTGAAATCGGCGAGCGTGCCGTAACTCGGATTGACCGCGGTGTAATCCGCGATGTCATAGCCGTCATCGCGTAATGGCGACGGATAGAACGGCAGCAACCACAGGATGTTGATGCCCAGGTCCTGAAGATAGTCGAGCTTGCGGGCGAGGCCCTGAAAGTCGCCGATGCCGTCGCCGTTGCTGTCAAAGAACGCGCGAACGTGCGTCTGATAGATGATCCCGTCTTTGTACCAAAGGTCGTCGCTCATGCGTTCCTACTACAAAAAGTACTCAAAATCCTTCTCCGTCCGCACGCGCCGGCGAATTCTGAAGATATGCGCCGGCATGACCTGCGGATTCAATTGCACGAAATTGCGGCTGCTCGACCACGAGTGGCGCGCGCCGCTCAGGAGGTCGTGCACCTGAAACGAGCGCTGTCCGTCGAGCTGCAATGCGGCCAGGTCGAGCTCGAGCCATGCACTGTGCGTGTTGTGCGGGTCGAGGTTCACGACCGTGATGACGACGTTGTCGCCCGCCGACTTGCTGTAGCAGATCACCTGGTCGTTCGACGTCGTGTGGAACTTCAGCGTCGCGTTCTGCTGCAGCGCGGGATTCTCGCGCCGGATCTTGTTGACGCGTCCCATCAGCTCCGACAGATCGTCGTCGTCCGGCGGCCAGTAATGCACTTCGTACTTCTCCGAGTTGAGATACTCCTCGCTGCCATGCTCGCGCGCGACGTGCCACATGCGCTCGAATGCCGGTCCATAAATGCCGTAATTCGCGGAGAGCGTTGCGGCGAGGATGAGGCGTTGCGTGAATGCCGCGCGTCCGCCGAATTGCAGAAACTCCGGCAGGATGTCCGGTGTATTCGGCCACGCATTCGGACGAAAGAAGTCGCTGACCGGCGGCTTCGTGATCTCCTCGAAATACTCGGTGAGCTCGAATTTCGTATTGCGCCACGCAAAGTAGGTGTAGGACTGCGTGAAGCCCGCCTTCGCCAGCCTGTACATGATCTTCGGCCTCGTAAACGCCTCGGCCAAAAAGAGCAGGTCCGGCCACTCGCGCTTCAAATCGCGAATGCACCACTCCCAGAACGGCAGCGGCTTCGTGTGCGGGTTGTCGACGCGGAAAATGCGCACACCCTTCTTCGCCCAGAAGGCGAAGACGTCGCGCAACTCCTCCCACAGCTCGTTCCACTCGTCGCTCTCGAAGTGGAACGGATAGATGTCCTGATATTTCTTCGGCGGATTCTCCGCGTACTGAATCGTCCCGTCCGGACGCATGAGAAACCACCGCGGATGTTCGCGCACGTACGGGTGATCGGGCGAGGCTTGGAAGGCGATGTCCATCGCCACCTCGATCCCCTGCTCGCCGGCTTTGCGCACGAGGCGCTCGAAGTCGTCGATCGTGCCGAGCTGCGGGTGCACGGCTTTGTGGCCGCCTTCCGCGCCGCCGATCGCCCAAGGGCTGCCGACGTCGCCGGTCTCCGCCTGCACCTTGTTGTTCCTGCCCTTGCGGAACGTCGTGCCGATCGGATGGATCGGCGGCATGTACAGCACGTCGAAGCCGAGGCGGGCGATGCGCGGGAGTTGCGCCTCGACGTCCGCGAACGTCCCGTGTCTTCCCTCTTCGCTCGCCGTCGAGCGCGGGAAGAGCTCGTACCACGTGCTGTACGCGGCGCGCGGGCGATCGACCTCGATCAGCAGCTCGCATCCGTAGCGCGTCGCGAACTTGCGCTCGGCGTTGCGCCACATCAGCGCGAGCAGGTCTTCGCTCTCGAGATCATCGAGCTTCTCGGCGATCGCATCGTCGCTCTCGAGCGCCTGCACGAACGTCTCGAGCTTGCGCCGATCGCGCGCGCCCGCGTTCGCGGCGGCGTCGCGAATCATCGCCAACCCGATCATGAGCTGCACGCGCAGGTCGTCCTCGCTCGCGCCGCCGTCGATGCGCTTCTTCAGGTCTCGATGCCACGTGAGGAAGTGATCGATCCACGCGACGATGGTGAAGCGGTGGAAGCCGAGGGAGTCGACGGTGAAGTCGGCGCGCCAGCGGTCGTTGACGAGCGGGCGCATCCGCACCTCGCGCCACTTCTTCTCGCTTTCGTGGCGATGCAGCACGACCGCGGAGATGAGGTCGTGACCGTCGGCGAAGATGTCGGCTTCGGCGAAGACGACGTCGCCCACGACTCTCTTCGCGGGAAACGCTCCTCGATCGACTTCGGGAGACGCCGCCTCGATGATGACGCGGCTTCTGCCGTCCAGCTCCGCTCGAACCACGCCGCGTGCGGTGCGAAGTGCGTGCCTTCAGCGGCGCGCGAGCAAGTCGCGCACGAACGGGCGCACGACAATTCCGAGCACGCTTCCCGCGGGGCCGCGGCGCAGCGCGAGGAGTCGCGTCACCTGTTCCGCCGCGAGCGCGATTGCGACGATGAGCGAGAGCACTGCGCCGGTCGCGATCGCCGTCGCGGCGCCGATCGCGCTCACAACGAGAATGATCCACGCCAGGCCGAACGCGTGGTCGCGATAGTTGTAGCCGATGCGCGCGAGCTGCTCCTGCTCGCGCGCGGGGAGAAGCGTGAGCATCGGTCCGCGCATCGTCAGCGAGTCGCGCAGCGCCACATCGTCCGGCGGCGGGATCATGAAGAAGACGCCGTCGCCCGGCTCTTCGAACGGCTTCGGCAGATTCTTTTTGCGCGAGCCGGAGAGCGCGTGAAAGATCGAGTAGACGATCGCCCCGGCGAGCGATCCCATGGGGCGGTTCTGCGTCATCGCGACGAAGAAGCGGATGCCCGACTCCAGCATGAAGAACGCGGCGAGGATCCAGACCGGCAGCGTGATCGGCGACGGCTTCTGCGCGATGCGCGAGCCCGCCTCGATGTACGCGCAGACGCCGAGAAGCGCGACGGCGGGGATGCACGAGACGAGCGTCATCGCCGGCGCGGAGACGCCGCGCTCGTTCGCGAGATGATTCTGCACGGGCGACGGGAGATGTCCGAGGAGGACGCCGGAGACGCGGGTGAGAACGCTGTGGCGGCGCTGGCGCGCGGCGCGCGCGTAGTCTTCCGCGAGCGCGACCTCGCTCTCCGTCGTGTACGGCACGAACGCGCGCATCACGTGTTCCTCGCGCCACTTCTCGAGCACGTAGCGCACGCCGCCCGCGGGCAACGCGTCCGCGGTCACGACTTCGAAATACTCGTCGTCCCACAACACCGCGGTGCCGGGATGTTCCGAGTGCGTGAGCGTCTTCAACGTGCGCGGCGTCCAGCCTTTCGCGAGGCGCGAATGCAGGATCACCTTCGCGCCGGCGGCGCGCACGCGGTC
>DATELS010000606.1:0-10180 GCA_035276365.1 Thermoanaerobaculia bacterium | reverse complement strand
TCCACGCCGACCTGGCTCGATGAGGATGGCGATCAACTCCGCGTCGGATAGAGCCGCGGCCCCGCCGCGCGTCATCCGCTCCCGTGGTCGTTCGTCCACCGGCAGGTCTTCGATACTCACGTGTTCCGTGTCCACCCGCGAACGATCCCTCGGTTGCTCACGTCGTGCAACTTCTGCTACTCCGCGTGGAGTGCGTCGCGTTCTGCTTCAAGATCGCGAAAGCAGCTCTTCAACCCACTCGAGGTGCCGATGGACTCGCAGGTAGTACCGGGCCGCAGTGCTGAATGGCGCTTCCGGCGCGATCCGGCCGGCGAGCCGCTCACGAATCGTCGCTCTCGAATCGGAAGCTTCGGGAAGGTCTTCATGCGCACGGACATCCTCTGCAATCCGATGAAAGAGCTGCTCTCGCTTGCTGTTGAAATCCGGATGGTCGAGATTCAGCAGCAGCTTGCTCCTGCTTACCCGTTCCTCGGCGTTCGGGACGTGGCTCATCGCTGGGTTGAGCACGGGCCGTCCATCCGATTGGAAGGCCAGGAGCTCGCAGTCGGCCTCGCTGCAGGGATCGAGAATGACCGGCGCTTCGATGCCCAGGTCCGCCTTCGATGATGCGCGCCGTCCCGGTGCAAGGAGTGGAAACTGATCCCCCTTGCCGCCGCCGCAGCCATGCGCTTCGTTATGTTTGGGACTGTTGGCGTACGCACAGGCGACACGATAGTTCTCCGGGTCGTAGGCTAGCCACCAGTAGTCGCAGACCGGGCGGTAGTGGTCGATCGTCAACGGCGCGCCAACGAGCTCCGCTTCCGTATACCAGCACTTGTTTCCCAGCTTCGCCGTCAGACGGTTCTTCAGCGGCGACCACTTATCCGATCCATTCCTGCGAATGTGCTTGAGCCGGACCGCGTCCGCGATCTCGATCAGCCGCTTGCCGGCGCGCGTCAGGCGTTCCCGAAGTTTGCTGCCGGCAGCGTCGGCGAACAGCTCTTCGAATACGGCGTCAAGACGCACGTGCCGCATGGCTAGGCCCCCTCACGTCTACGCAGAAACTCGACGTAATTGGGATCACGTTCGCTTACGCCGGCAGGGATCATCTCCAACATCTCATTGAGCTTTCGCAGACGCCTTCGATCAGCCTCGGACAGCTCGGGTTTGACACTGATCTCGAGCCGCTCATCGAGCAGCTTCTGCGTCTCCTTGTCGAGGCTGGACGGCAGACCGAAGAACTCGGGGCTGCACAGGAGGTTGGCCACACCCTGACCTCGGGGGTGGCGGTGAGGGCGCGTGAATGCCGGCTGCTCGCCCGACATGTCGGCCAGGAGGACCTGCTCCTTCACCATGCCGGAGATCATGACTGGGTCGTGAGTTGCCATGAAGACCGTTGCACGCGGCAGCTTCGCCTTCGCAAGAGCTTCACTCAACATGCTCGGGTAGTCCCACGACCAATACGGATTCAAGTGCGTATCGGGCTCGTCAAGCAGAACGAGGTTGTCGTTCTGATTCGTGAGCGTGACCGCACCGATGACCGCCAGCAGTTGCTTTTCTCCCTCGCTGAGCTGGTCGAATGAGAACACGTCAGCACCGCGAAGTCCCTTCAACTTGAACGATACAGAGTTCAACATCCCTCGCGCCCGGAGACTCTCCAGCGCCTGATAGACATTGTCGTTTCCCTTCGCCAGACGCCGGGCCAGTTCGCGCAGCGCGCCGTGTGCGAAGTTGTAGACGCGGTCTTCTACGGAATCTGGAGCCGAAGCGACGGACTCCTCAAGCTCAGCGCTCACGTCCGACAACTCCGCGGCCTCATCGCGGATGAACATACTCGCCGGCCGCCCCTGAGACGTCGCTGTAGCGTCGATCGCCGCGACGATTCGCCGAATGGCGCCTGCGGTGTTCCAGAGCTTCGGCTCGTGCTTCGTGGGATCAAACCCTGCCGGCGACCGCAGACTGATGCTCACGTCGACAATCGAATCCAAGCGGAGTCGATCGAGGAGCTCGCGCCCATCATGAGCGAAGAGCGCGAGAAGGATGACTTCGGCCTGACGATTGCTGGAGAAAACAAACAGCGGACGGTATCGATCGGTCTCCGGCTTTCGTGTGAGCAATTGAAAATGCCGACGATATCTTCCAATCAAGGCCTCAACCCGCTTGCACTCACCCGAGTAGTAGACGAGAGTCGTCTCCGGGTAAAAGACCTGAGCCTCGCCGTCTCGCAGCCGGCGCGAAAACTGTGCGATCGGCATCGGCGCACCGTCGACGGTAACCGTGAGGCGATGCTGCTCGCGGTGGAGAACGACAACTCTGCTCTGTGCTACGAACTCGAGAGTAAAGTCGAACCGCGGCGGCTTGGCGAAGTAGCAGCCGACGAGGATCTCCAGAATGGCCTCGATCAAATTCGACTTGCCGCTACCGTTACTCCCAATGACGGCGTGAAGCCACGGTTCCTCCGGAAATTCGATGTCGCAGCCGCGTACATTCTTGTACGAAGCGATACGAAGGCGCCGTAGCCTCACCTCTCGGCACCTTTAGAGAAGCTTGATAGCTCGGACACGATCGCGTCGAGGAGCTTCGCGCCAGTAGTGCGGGAGGCGATTAACTGTGCTTCCAATTCGTCGACGAGCGCCATCAGTTGATCAACTTTGACCAGGATTCGACGTTGCTCCGCGAGAGGTGGGATCGGAATCAGCAACTCCTGCAGAGACTCTGTCTTAAGCTTGCACGTCCCATGAGACGACCTCTCGATCTGCTGCAATACCGTGGGCTCCAGCGCGCGAAGCGCGAGCAATAGAAAGTCCGTCGTACCGGGCTCAATCGGAAGCAGCGCTTTCATGTCCTGATTGATCGTCACGTCTCTTTTCGTGAGTGCAACCGGAAAAGCGCGCGCGAGGATCATGCCGCGAACAACCATGAGCAGACTGCCCTCGGGGATCAGTCGGATCGATGTGTCTTCTAGCGCGGATCTTGAGATGTGGTCCTGCGCGTCAAAGATGTGCAGAGCCTTCATATCCTTAGGGCTAACCCACGGCAGGTCGCCGGTCCAGTATTCTGCACGCGATTTCGAGGGCGTTCCGCCCCCACGCCATTCACCGGTTTCAAGCAAAGGTACTCGAAGCCACGTTCGTGGAAAGCGGCCATCGTCACAGACAACGGAGGCGGCAGCGAGCCTCGGGAACGTCGCGTCGGGTGGTTCATCGGTCGCGCCATGTTTGATTAGCTTGCCTCGAAGAGCAAGGTCCAAGATCACCTTGCGCAATTCGGCGGGAGCGATAGTGTAGGACTTGTGAAACAGAAAGGTGAGGTTGGCCGGGGTGGGCACGTTGGCGAAGCGTGCGAGCGATCCGCGGGCAAGCGCCACGTGTCGCGTTTCGTGCTCCTTCTGCTGTGCCTCCAGCCGGTCACACAACGCCATCAACTCATCGACCTTCGCTACGATCCGCTTCTGCTCAGCGAGCGGCGGGAGTCCGATCGACAAACGTTTCAGCGAGTCGCTATTGATTGCCGCCTGATTGATCCATCGGGTACACAAGGCGGAAAAGTGACCACTGTTACGCAGGAAAGTCAGATACCACACGGCAAATCGCGGGTCCACCTCTGGCTTCATACGAATTCTTGTCAGGTGGTTGCTGAATCCATAGTTATAGTTTCGTTCTACGAACGCAGTCTTGCCGACGAGTTCTTGACTATTGGTGTTGTTGAAAAGGATATCGCCGGCCTGCAACGAAGATTTCGCGACGTCTACCTTTGCAGGGTCAATCTTCACAAGCAGGTCGAAGTTGAGTGACCCTCGAGTAGAAATGTTATGGGTTCTTAAATGCACATGCCCGTTAGTGACTTGATGACTCTTCGAACACGCGAACCCGGGAGTGATCGACGCAGCCAGATCACCGATCGTTCGCTGCTGCCATGTGACATCTGCGCCGTTTCTCTTCGTGAGACGTCCAGAAAAGGCCGTGCGAAACACGAGCTCGCGCATCTTCAGGATGGCGTTTGGCAGCTCCGCGACGAGCTCGAATTCCTTGAAAAACTCGTCGTGCGTCACGCGTCGTATCCTGACGTGGTAAGCAACGCCTGCTCTAGCTCGGCTTTCAACTTCGCTCGCGTTTCGGCAATCTGCGCCAGCAACTTCTCGTATTCCGGCAGCAGATGCTCCACATCTCCGGGACCCTCGTCCGCATTGTGTGGATTCTTGAGATCAAGGTTGTAGTTGCCGGCCTTGATGTCTTCGACGGACACGCGCCAGGCCTGCTCCGTCTCCACGCGTGCGGCGAAGCCGTCGCTCTCCGAGCCCCACCACTGTTTCTCGGCATCGAACTCCTCAATCTGAATGGGCTTGCCCTTGTTGTAACTCTTCGCTCCGGGCGGATACGGATGCTCGTAGTACCAGATCGTCGTCGTCACCGTTCCTTTGGTGAAGAAAAGCAGGTTCGTCCGGATGCCGGTGTAGGGATTGAAGACGCCGTTGGGCAGGCGCACGATCGTGTGCAGGTTGCAGTCGCGGAGCAGCGCCTCTTTGATGCGCGTCTTCACGCCCTCCCCGAAGAGCGTGCCGTCCGGCAGGACCAGACCCGCGCGCCCGCCCGGCTTGAGGAGCTTCATGATCAGAACCAGAAATAGGTCGGCGGTCTCGCGCGTGCGGAACTCCGCGGGGAAGTTCGCCTCGATCCCATCCTCCTCCATCCCGCCGAACGGCGGATTGGTGACGATCACGTCGACCCGCTCCTTCGGTGACCAGTCCCGCAGCGGGCGGGCGAGGGTGTTGTCGTGACGCACGCTCGATGGTACGTCGATGCCGTGCAGCAGGAGGTTGGTCATGCAGAGGATGTGCGGCAGGTGCTTCTTCTCGATGCCGCGGAAGCTGGTCTGGATGGTCGCCTCGTCATCCTCGGTCTTCGCCTGCTCGCGCAGATGCTCGATCGCGCTGACGAGAAAGCCGCCGGTACCGCACGCCGGGTCGAGCATGGTCTCGCCGAGGCGCGGGGCGACCTGGTTGACGATGAACTGCGTTACCGCGCGCGGCGTGTAGAACTCGCCGGCGTTGCCGGCCGACTGAAGATCCCTCAGCAGTTTTTCGTAGATGTCGCCGAACAGGTGCCGGTCTTCCGAGGCGTTGAAGTCGATGCCGTTGATCTTGTTGATCACCTGGCGCATCAACGTGCCGCTCTTCATGAAGTTGTTGGCGCCCTCGAAGGCCATCCGGATTAGACCGGAGATTCGGTCTTCGCCGCCACGCAGCGTCTTCAGCTTCGGAAGCAGCGTGTTGTTCACGAAGTCGAGCAGGGCATCCCCTGTGATGCCTTCCTCATCGCTGGCCCAGTTGGACCAGCGCAGATGCTGTGGCAGCGGCGATTTGTAGCGGTCGCGGAGGAGCTCCAGCTCCTTCTCGCGGTCGTCGAAGATCTTGAGGAAGAACATCCACCCGAGCTGCTCGAGCCGCTGCGCGTCGCCGTAGGTGCCGACGTCCTTGCGCATGATGTCCTGAATGGTTTTGACGACGTTGGAGACGTTGGGCATGTCGATCAGGCAACCTCATGATAGAGCTCAGATTCGAGCTCGCGGATGGCGGAGAGATAGCCGTCTCTCCCCCCGAACAACTTCACGATCTCGACTGGCGTGCCGAGGTCGGTGAGGGGATCGACTCTGAGAATATCGAGGGATTCGACGCTGCGAACCCCTCCCTCGGCGTACTTGTCGAGGAGCGCCTGCAGGACGGTGCGGGCGCGTTCGCCGTACTTGCCGAAGACGTTACGCTTGTTGACGCGGTCCGCACGCTCGCGCCGCGTGAGCGGCGGCTGATCGAAGGCGACGTGGCAGACCAAATCGAAGGCGTCGTAGCCGCGTCCTAGTTCCTCAGCGAGCTCCTCCAGAAAGACACCCTGTGACAGCAGCTCGTCGACGACTGCCTGTTTGCGGTCGGCCTGATTCCAGGCGTTGAGAAAAGCGTCGAGCGAACGATAGGTTTTCTTCACGGTCCTGCGCGTGTAGTCGCGCAGCGACTCGGTGATGAGGTTGCCGTCGGCATCGAGATATTGGACGCGTTCGGTGGCGACCTTCACCGCGACGTTGTCCACATAGTAGCGCGTGGTGCCAGACGAGTCCTGATCCGGATCGAGGGGTGCCCCGACATACGGAGCCGGCGCGGCCTCACCGACTTCATCGTCCTCCTCTTCGGCCTCGTCGGGAGGAACGACCGGCTCTCCTTCCGATGGCTCGTAGACCTGCACCGGATCGCCGTCGAACGCGGGATCGGCGAAGAGCGCCGTGGCACGCTTGAAGTCCATGATGGTGAAGTAGAGCTTGTCGTACTCCTCATTGATGCGCGTTCCGCGGCCGATGATCTGCTTGAACTCGGTCATCGAGTTGATGCGCTTGTCGAGGACGATGAGGTGGCAGGTCTGGGCGTCGACGCCCGTCGACATGAGCTGCGAGGTGGTGGCGATGACCGGATAGACCGACTCGGGATCGATGAAGTTGTCGAGCTGCGCCTTCCCTTCGTCGTTGTCGCCGGTGATTCGCATGACGTACCTGCTGTTCGCGGCGGCGAGGTCGGCGTTGGCGTTGACGAGCGCCTTCCGCATGCGCTCGGCGTGGTCGATGTTGTCGCAGAATACGATGGTCTTCGCGAAGCGATTCGTCGACTTCAGGAACTCGGTGATCTTCGCGGCGACGAGCTCGGTGCGCTTTTCCAGGATGAGGATCTTGTCGTAGTCGAGCTGGTTGTATTCACGGTCCTCGATCAACTGGCCGTATCTGTCGGTCTGGCCGATCTCCGGACGCCAGCCGTCGAGATCTTTGTCCAGGCCGATGCGAACGACCTTGTAAGGAGCGAGGAAGCCGTCGGCGATACCTTGTCTGAGCGAGTAGGTGTAGAGCGGATCGCCGAAGTAGTCGATGTTGGAGACGTCTTTCGTCTCCTTGGGCGTCGCCGTCATTCCGATCTGCGTGGCTGACGAAAAGTACTCGAGGACGCGCCGCCACGATGCATCCGCAGCGGCGCTGCCGCGGTGACACTCGTCGACGATGACGAGATCGAAAAAGTCGCGCGAAAACTGCTTGTAGATGTTCTGTTCTTCGTCGGACCCGGTCACCGCCTGGTACAGCGACAAGTAGATCTCGAAGGCCTTGTCGGCGGTCCGGTTGGTGATTTTCGTCATCGCCTTGCCGAAGGGCTTGAAGTCGTTGGTCTTCGTCTGATCGGCGAGGATGTTGCGGTCGACCAGGAATAGGATTCGTTTCTTCGCGCCCGACTTCCAGAGGCGCCAGATGATCTGGAAGGCCGTGTAGGTCTTGCCCGTGCCGGTGGCCATGACCAGCAGAATGCGATTCTGTCCACCAGCAATCGCTTCCACCGTCCGGTTGATGGCCACCCGCTGGTAGTAGCGCGGCACTCTCCCGCTGCCGTCGTCGTAGTAATCCTGCGTGGCGACTTCTTCCTGGCGCGGGTTGAGGCCTTTGGCCACGCGATAGCGCTGCCATAATTCTTCGGGCGAGGGGAACTCGCTGAGTGGGATTTCTCGCTCGACGGCGCCGAGGGAGGCAAGCCGGTCATGTTCCAGGAAGGCGTCGCCGTTAGAGCTATAGGCGAACGGGACGTCGAGGGTCTCAGCGTAGTCGAGCGCCTGCTGCATCCCTGAACCGACGGTGTGATTGTTGTCCTTCGCCTCGACGATCGCCAGTGGGAGATTCGGCCTGTAGAAAAGAACGTAGTCGGCTTTTCTGGCTTTGCCGCGCGACGTCATCTTTCCACGAACGATGACGCGGCCGTTCGTGAAATAGCGCTCCTCGAGAACTTGAGTCATCACGTCCCATTTCGCGACGATCGCGGGGGTGATGAACTTCGTACGGATGTCGGTTTCCGTCAGAGCTTTCTTGTCCATTCGACCAGTGGCCCGGGACCGATGAGCAGGCGCAGTCTAGCGGATCGACGGAAGTCCGCCCAGCCTGGAAGCTGGTTCTGTGGTGACCAAGCGCGTGTCAGCGAGAACCCCGGCTTGTTACGAAGCTCTCAAAAAAAGATTCGGCGGTGTGCGTGAGCGCCGAGCGCTGACGACCGTGACGACGTTGGAGTAGCCACGTGATCCGCCGCGAGCTCACCCGACGTGCTTGTCCGCGCGAACGCGCGGACAAGCTCGCCAACGCTACCCCCCGTTCCTCCGCAGCGACGGCGAGCCGAAGTCGAGTTCACCGATGGGGATCACTTCCACGGTCGGGTGCTCGGCGCGCAGCGCCTCGAGGAACTCGCTGGCGCGGCCGACGATGATCAGGCTGGCCTGGGCCGGATCGATCTCGGCGGCGAGCGAGGCCGTCACCTGCTCCGGCGTCACCGCCTGCAGCTTCGGGATGTAGCTCGCATACTCGGTCATCGGCAGGCCCTGCACGGCGAGACCGGCGAGGAAGTTGCCGAGCCCGTTCGTCGTCGCTGCCACCCGCCCGAACTCGCCGACGAGCAGTGTGCGGCGCTTGCCAAGCACGTCGGCGGTGATCGGCTCGTCCCGCATCCGCCGGATCTCGCTCAGGATCACCTTGGCCACTTCGGCCGTCGCATTGTTGCGGGTCTGAGAGAGCGCGACGAACACGCCCTCGTCGCGATAGGCGAAGAGGGCGCTGCCGGCGGCGTAGCTGAGCGCGCGCCGCACGCGGACCTCCTGAAAGAGTCGCGCGGTCGGAGAGCCGCCGAGCGCGGAGTTGGCGATCAGTAGCGGGTAGTAATCGCTGTCGTCACGCGCGACGCCGCGCGCGACGAATACGACCGCCGCCTGATCCGCCTCGGGGTTGTCGACGACGATCACGCGCGGTGCCAGCGCCTGACCGGTGCGGCTGGCGGGCATTTGCGGCATCGGCTCGGCCAGCGCAGTCCAGTCGCCGAACAGCTGCTTCGCGAGCGCGAAGGCCGCATCGGCTTCGAGCGCGCCGGTGATGACGAGGGTCCCATTATCGGGCCGCCACCATGCGCGGTGGTACGCGACGAGATCATCGCGGGTCAGCGCGGCGAGCGAGGCCGGCGTGCCTTCGGGCGGAGCTCCGTAGGGGGCGTCGCCGTAGATGGCGCGCATGCCGACATGCTGGGCGACGAAGGAAGGACTGCGCATCGCGACGCGGAGCTGGTCGAGCGAGCGGCGCCGCACGCGTTCCAGCTCTTCCTGCGCGAATGCGGGCTCGCGGACGACTTTCGCCAGCAACGCGCCGGCCGCATCGATTGTGGCGGTCGGCGCGCTCACGAATGCGACGCTGCTGTCCTGATCGACGGAAACGCCGATCTGCGCGCCGAGGGCTTCGACGCGCGCGGCAATCTGCTGCGCCGTCATTCCGGCGGCGCCATTGTCGACGAGATTCGACACCATCGAGGCGACGCCCGGCCGCGCCGGTGGATCGACCGCGGTCCCGCCGCCGAAGACGAGCCGCACCGAGGCGATCGGGACGTTCGTCGACCGGGCGACGACGACGCGCATTCCGTTCGGCAGCCGCCGCTCGGTGAACGCGGGCGCTTGGAACGGCTGCGCCGGCTGCGGCGCCGGGGGCGCCATGCGCTCCCCTTCGGCTGCGAGTTGATTCGGGGTCGTCGTGTCCGGAGGGTAGGAACGGCCGAGGGCCGGATCCGTGGCCGGGACCGAAGGGTCGTAGGCGGCCTGGCCGGCCGGACGCTGTCCTTCGTCGAGATAGCGGAGCGAGACGCGGCGCGAATCGAGGAGATAGGTACGAGCGACACGCTGCACGTCGGCCGCGGTCACGCGCTGCTCGGCCGCCAGGAGCTTGTCTCCCCACCGCGGATCGTTGGCGATCGTCAGCGCGTTACCCAGTTCGAAGGCCCGCCCCTGCGGTGTCTCGCGGCCGAAGAGCGTCTCTGAGACGAGCTCGTTGCGCGCCTTCTCGAGCTCGGCCGCGCTGACCCGTTGGTCGCGCAGCCGCGCGATCTCCGCGGCGAGCGCCGTCTCCGTCTCGCCGATGTCGCGACCGCTCGCGACGACCGCCTGGACGCCAAACATCCCCGCATCCTTCTGCCCGTAGTCGAACGATGTCACGCTCGTTGCGAGCTGCCGCTCATAGACGAGGGTGCGGTAGAGGCGTGACGACTGACCTTCGGCGAGGATCCTGTCGAGCACCGCCAACGCAGCGGAATCGGGATGATTGAGGCGCGGGCGCTGCCAGGTGAAGAAAACGGCGGGCAGCGGCACGTGCGGCGCGTAGACGGTGA
>DATELS010000605.1:0-8715 GCA_035276365.1 Thermoanaerobaculia bacterium | reverse complement strand
GGCGCTGCTTCGCTCCGTCCAGCAGCAGGAGCAGGAGGAGCTGCGGCGGATGAAGGCCCGGACGGGGGAGGCCAAGGTGGGGTGGTGAGGCGGCTGGTTTTCCTCATCGCGCTGCTCTTCGCCGCGAGCGCCCGCGCGAATCAGCTCAGCGTCGACGCGCGCACGATGCGTATGAACGACCTGGCCACCGTCCAGATCGTGCTCGAGGGCTCGTACGCGGAGGTGGAGGCGGTCAGCCCGCCGCTCGAGAACCTGGCCATCGTCGGCGAGCCGTGGGTGTCGACCGAGTTCGCGTGGATCAACGGCAAGGTCGTGCGGCGGAAGACCTTTCGCTATCGCGCGCGGCCCATTGCAGACGGACCGGCGCGCGTGGGACCGCTGGCGTTGCGCGTCGAGAACGAGTCCATCACGCTCGCCGCGGTCGACGTCGAGATTCAACCCGATCGCGCCATTTCTTCGAATGATGCGGAGAGCGTCCTGCGCGACCTCATCGCGAACGGGCGCGATCTCCTCTTCGTCGTCGCGGAGAAGGATCGCGAGAGCGTGTACGTCGGCGAGCCGGTCACGGTCACGTGGTTCCTCTACAACGCCGCGGCCGTGCAGCAGTGGCAGGTCGTCGGCGTACCGAAGCTGCCCGACTTCTGGGTCGAGGAGCTGGCGAAGTCGGAGAACATGGAGCGGATGTACGTCGGCGATGTGCTCATGCAGCGCGTGCCGATTCGCCGCGTGGCGCTCTTTCCTCTGCGCAGTGGGCGACTGCGCGTCGAGGGGATGACGCTGCAGGCGGCGGTCATGCGACGCGGCTCGCGCCGCGGACCGTTCTCGATCTTCGAAGGCGAGATCGCGGAGACGACGTTCACGTCCGCGCCGATCGAAGTCGACGCGAAGCCGATCCCGCCCGGTGCGCCGGTCGATGCGGTGGGCGATCTCGCGCTCACGTGCGCGATGCCGGTGCAGAAGAACGGCGGACCGGTGGTGGTCGCTGTGACGCTGTCCGGCGTCGGCAATCTGCGCGCGGCGACGCCGCCGCACTTTGATCGCGCGGTCGCGGGGAACGTGCAGCTCGAAGGCGGCGACGTGACGCTCCCGCGCGAAGACGCGTCGTTCGGCATGGCCCGGCGCTGGCGCTTCCTGCTCTTCCCGTCCTCGCCGGGCATGTTCGAGGTGCCGCCGCTTTCGACGCGCGTCTTCGTGCCGGCGACGGGTGAGCGTCGCGAGCTGCGGTGCGGCGCGTCGTTCGTGAACGCGCTGACCGCGCATGTGCCCGAGGCGCCGCATGCGGAGAGCGCGACGCAGGCGCCCTCGCAGCCGCGGCAATGGCCGTGGATTGCCGCGGCGCTGTTCATCGCCGCGCTGCTCTTTGTTCCGCGACTGCGTCGCGAGCGCGCATTGCGCAATGAGGCGCGCGCGATCGTACGCGATGCGACGCCGGCCGAGATTCGCGCGCGCATGCAGGAGCGTGTCAAGATCGCGATCAACGAGCCGTCCGAGCGCGGCGACGCGTGGCGCGCGCTGCTCTCGCTCCTCGACGCCGCGGAGCGCGAGCGCGACATCGCCGTCGGCGCGGAGAAGGAGATCGAACGGCGCGTGCTGGAGGTTCTGCGCACATGACGACGCTTCGCACCGCGCGTCTCACTCTTCGCCCGTTCACCGCGGACGACGCATCGGCCGTGCAGCGGCTCGCGTCCGCGCGCGAGGTCGCGTACAACACGTTGCTCATCCCGCATCCGTATCCCGAGGGCGCGGCGGCGCAGTGGATCGCATCGCACGGCTCGGACGACACGCATCACTTCGCGATCGACGACGGAGCGCTCGTCGGCGCGATGGTGCTGAAACCCAAGGCAGAAGGAATCGCCGAGATCGGCTATTGGATCGGCGTCCCGTTCTGGAATCGCGGCTACGCGAGCGAGGCGGCGCGAGAAGTCGTGCGCTTCGCATTCGAGGAGTGCGGTATGGAACGCGTCTTCGCCGGCCACTTCGCGCGCAATCCGCAGTCGGGACGTGTGCTGCAGAAGGCGGGGATGACGTACGAGGGCACGCTGCGCCGCCACGAGTTCAAGTGGGGCGAGTACGTGGACGTGGCGTGTTATGGGATTTTGCGCGAGGAGTTCACGGGCGGGTGAAATGACGCTCAGCGCCGAACAAGCCAGCATCTGTGCAAAGTACGGCGCGACGCCGTTCGCTGTCTCGTCCGGACTCAAAGCTGGTGTTGCGGCGAACGTTTGGAGTGGTCTCGTTCCTCTGAATGGCCTGCGCCACCCGCAAGCTGGCGACTCGAGCGGCTGGTATTTGTGGGCGGGCGAGGAATTCTCAACAGATCCCGACTTATGGCGCGCGGTTCACATCGAGCATCTGAGCGACATCCGTCCTGAAGTGATGAAGTATCTGGCGCTGCCGCCGGGATGGCGTTTCCTGATTGCCAGAGACTATGAAGATGTCTGGTATGACGAGTCACTTCTGAACGTGTAGCCTTTGCTTCGCGAGGGCGAAAGGCGCCTCGTCTTCCATAGCCCTTCACGCCCGCCGCGCCCGGAACCCCGACTCCGTCTCCTCGAACTTCGTGAGTCCCGACTCCGCGAGCGCGGCTCGTGCGACCAGCGTGAGTGGCGCGCCCAACACGTCGATCGCGTCGATCGTGCGTTCGTGGATCGCGATCTGTTCGAGGAGCGTGCGCCAGTCCTCCTTCGTCGACTCCGGCGGGCGGAAGACCGTCACCGAGATGTGCGGCCATTCCACCGCCGACAAGTTCACCGTCTCCGCGGACGTGCGGTTCGCCGGTGTGTCGACGATCCACACCGGCGAGCGGAATGCGAGCGCGTCCAGACCTTCGAACGCGGGATCGAACACGATCGTGACGTTACGCGGCATGTCGCGGAGACGTCACCAACCGCACTCCTTCCCCTTGTTCTGCGTATCCAGCCAATCCAGCAGCGGGCGGAAGTAGTCGACGACCGCCGTCGCGTCCATCTCGCGTTGTCCTGTCAACGCCTCGAGCGCGTCCGGCCACGGGCGGCTCATGCCCATCGCCAGCATCTTCTCCAGACGCGCGCCCGCCTCCTTGTTGCCGTAGATCGAGCAGCGGTTCAGCGGTCCGGTGTTCCCCGCGATCTGGCAGAGCGAGCGATGGAACTGGAACTGGAGAATGCGCGCGAGGAAGTAGCGCGCGTACGGCACGTTCGCCGCGATGTGATACTTCGCGCCCGGATCGAAGAGCTCCTCGCCGCGCTCGCCGGCCGGCGCGATGCCCTGGTACTTCGTGCGCAGTTCCCACCACGCCTTGTTGTAGTCCTGCGGCTTGATCTCGCCCGAGAACACACCCCAGCGCCACTTGTCCATGAGGATGCCGAACGGGAAGAACGCGATCTTGTCCAGCGCATCGCGCAGCAGCAGAGGGATGTCCGACGATGCGGGCGGCTCCTTGTCGAGCAGTCCGATCTTCACGAGATACGCCGGCGTCACCGACAGCGCGATCGTGTCGCCGACTGCCTCGTGGAAGCCGTCGTTCGCGCTGTTCTTGTAGAGGTACGGCTGCGTGTTGTACGCGCGCTGGTAGAAGTTGTGTCCGAGCTCGTGGTGGATCGTGTTGAAGTCGTCCGCGTTCTTCTCGATGCACATCTTGATGCGCAGATCGTCGACATCGTCGACGTCCCACGCCGACGCGTGACAGACGACGTCGCGGTCGCGCGGCTGCTTGATCATCGAGCGTTCCCAGAACGTCTTCGGCAGCGGATCGAAGCCGAGGGAGGTGAAGAACGCTTCGCCGATGCGGACCATGCCCACTTCGTCGATGTCCTTCCGCTTCTCGAGGATCTTCGTCAGATCGAAGCCGCGCTCCGCTTTTGGCGGCGCGACCATGTCGTAGACGTTGCCCCACTCCTGCGCCCAGATGTTGCCGAGGAGGTGGGCGGGGATGGGCTTGCCGGGAGGGACGACTTTCTCGCCGTACTTCTTCGTCAGGTTCCAGCGCACGTAGCAGTGCAGCGAGTCGTACAGCGGCTTCACCTGACCCCACAGGCGATCGACTTCCGTCGCGAATGCGTCGGGCGGCATGTCGTACTTCGAGCGCCACATCGTGCCAACGTCCGCGTAGCCGAGCTCGCGCGCGCCCTGGTTCATCAGCTCCACGTAGCGCGTGTACTTTTCGCGCATCGGCGGCGACACCGTGTGCCAGCCGCGCCATGCGTCGAGCAACTCGTCCGGCTTGCGGCTCGTGCGCATGATGTTCGTGATCTCGTTGATGTCGAGACACGCGTCACCGGTTTTGCCGGGAGGGCAGTACTTGCCCGCGCCGTACATCGCCTCGAGCTCCGAGCCGATGCGCGCCAGCTCCGCGGTCAGCGCGGGATCGGAGGGGCCGGGGGAGACGAGGGCGAGCTTGATCGTCTCCAGCTTGCGGCGCACGTCGTACGGCAGATCGAGCTTGTCGTAGCGCGCGGCTTTCTTCGCCAGCTCGACGCCGGCGTTGATCAGCTTCTCGTTTTCTTTTGCGGAGAGGATCTGCGTGTCGTAGGTGATGTACGTCGACTGCACCCACGACGCGCGTTGCGCGTCGACGTTCATCGCCGCGAGCTTCGCCTCCGCGTCCGCGACGAACTGCGTCGCCTCGGCGACCGTGGGTCCGGAATCGGCGGCGGGCGCGGGCGGGTTCTCGGGGGTTGCGGTTTGCATCGGCGGATTCGACTCCGTAGTCGCGGGCGTGGTGGCCGCGGGCGTTGTGGTGGTCGTCGTAGCGCACGCGGCGAGGGAGATCGCGGCGAGGCCGGCGAGGGTCATCCAGAGAGAACGCATGGCACCTCCTCGAATGCGACGCGGAGTATAGCGACAGATCGCCGCGCAGCGCCGTATGAGAACAGTGCCGTCTGCTAACATCCGAAACTCCGCCGCGCGCTCGCGCGTCGTACTACTCATGACCTGTAGGAGATCCATGAATCCCGCCACGCTCCGCCGTTTCTTCTCTCTCGCTCTCGTTCTCGTCTCGTTCGCCGGCCTCAGCGCCGAGCCCGCCGGAAAGCGGCGCGCGGTCGCGCATCCCGGACCCGCGGGCGACAAGGTCACGATCGACTTGCTGAAAGGCACCGTCATCGATGATGTGACCGGCGCGCCGATCCCGTCCATGCGCCTCACGATCGGCACGAAGAGCGATGTGACCGGCCCCAACGGCACGTTCCAGGCGAAGGATGTCTTCGGCTACGGCTCGATCATCGTCGAGGCGACGCGCAGCGGCTACGTGACGAAGACCGAGCACCTGACGACGAGCGGCAATCAGACGATCACGCTGCGCATGACGCCGACGCCGACCGTGCGCGTGCGCAAGACCGACAACTCGACGGTCGACGTCGACTTCGAGTCGCTGGAGTTCGGCTACGCGGTACCGTTCAGCGGATACACGCAGGCGCCGTTCGAGGAGTTCTGCAAGAACGGAGCGTCGGTGAAGATCGATCGCTCGGAGATCCGCCGCATCACCGGACCGGCGACGGTCGTCGAAGGCGGCGCAACGTGCTGCCCGGGCAAGTCGGTGCTGCGCGTCAATGTCGAGCTGAAGTCGGGCGAGAAGACGGATGTGTTCTTCCTCGACTCGTGCGAGGCGGGCATCACGCGCATCGACCTGATCGCGCGCCACCACACGCAGGGCGGGCTGCAGTACATCCCGTTCCAGGAGATCAGCGAGGTCGTGTTCCCGTAAGGGAGTGGAGGGCGCCGCGAGGTGTTACGACACCTTGCGGCGCGTCTTGACGGGAGTGCGCGGCTTGCGGCTCACGACGCGGTCGCCGAGCTGGCTCTCGAGCTGACGCAAGTGCGCGGCGTAGCCCTCGGCCCCGCCGTGCTTCTCGAGCAGTCGCGCGCGGGTTTGATGAACTTCTTCGACAATGGGATCGTCAAAGTTCTTCATAGAGCTCTCCCATCAACTCGTACGGCGTGCAGACGAGCGGCGGTTCATACCCTTCTGCACGACAGACATCGTAAACCAGCGGCAACGTCACTGCATTCGCGATGTGTTTGCAATTCCATGTCGCGAGGAACTCCACTCCATGAACTGCGGCGATGGCGATGTGCAGCGCGTCAGTGTCGGCCTTGGACGGAATTTGCGTTCGACGGAGGAGCTGAAACTTCAGCGCGTGCGCTTCATCGGACACCCTCAACAGCGTGACATCGCGCCAGGGTCGAGTCGCCGTCTGCGGCCTCGTCGATCACAACTGAAGAGGCGAAGAGTTCGAAGTCGCTGCGTCGCGTCGTCCACCATCGCCGTGTGAGCTCCTGATGCGCGGCGACCTGAAGATCGTTGCGACTCAACCACCCGACGAGATAGCTGACGATCGTCGTCTCGACGTACACGGTCGGTTTCACGATTCGAGCTTACCTCGGTCGTTCGCGCGCGCGCCCAGCGCGAACCATTATCATTGCGCGCGATGACGGTTGCCGCGCGCCTTCTCGATTCCGCGTCCGTGGAGATCGAGCGCATCTACGATCTCCAGCAGCGGAATCGCGCGGCGGTCGGTGCGACCTCCGCATCGCAGCGCATCGAGAAGTTGCGGCGGCTCGAGCGCGCGGTGCTCGCGCGGCGCGACGAGATCCGCGCGGCCATGTGGGACGACTACCGCAAGCCCGCGGCGGAGGTCGATCTCTCCGAGATCTATCCCGTCGTCAGCGAGGCGCGGCATGCGGTGCGGCATCTGCGCTCTTGGATGGAGCCGCGGCGCGTCGGCACGCGGCTCGCGCTCCTCGGCTCGCGCTCGACCATCGTGCACGAGCCGAAAGGCGTCGTCCTCATCCTCGCTCCCTGGAACTTCCCCTTCAACCTCACCCTCGGTCCCCTCGTCTCCGCGATCGCGGCGGGCAACTGCGTCATCCTCAAGCCCTCCGAGCTCACGCCCGCGTCCACCGCGTGCCTGCGGCGCATCGTCGGCGATCTCTTCGACGAGAGTGAAGTCGCCGTCGTCGAAGGCGATGCGAGCGTCGCTGAGTCGCTGCTGCGGAAGAAGTTCGATCACATCTTCTTCACTGGAAGTCCCGCCGTCGGTCGACTGGTCATGAAAGCCGCGGCCGAGCACCTCACCTCGGTCACGTTGGAGCTCGGCGGGAAGTCGCCGGTCATCGTCGATCGCACCGCGAACCTCGACGAGGCGGCGAAGAAGATCGCGTGGGGCAAGTTCTTCAACTGCGGGCAGGTCTGCATCGCGCCGGACTACCTCCTCGTCGACGAGAGCATCCAGCGCGACTTCCTCACGCGACTCCGCGCCGCCGTCGACTCCCTCGGCGACGCCTCGCGCGGCATCCTCGTCAACGATCGTCACGCGACGCGCGTGCGACGCCTGCTCGACTCCGCGGTCGCGCATGGCGCGGAGGTCATCGCCGGCGGCACGCGCGATGGACGCGAGCTCGCGCCGACCATCCTCGCCAACGTTTCACCCGACGCGGCGGTCATGCAAGAAGAGATCTTCGGTCCGCTGTTGCCGGTGATTCCGTATCGCACGCGCGACGAGGCGTACGCCATCATCGACGCGCGCGAGAAACCGCTCGTCCTCTACGCGTTCAGCCGCGATCGCGACGTCATCCGCGAGATCCTCGCGCGCACGCGCGCCGGCGGCACCGTCTTCAATCACACGCTGATTCACTTCTACCAGCTCGAGCTGCCGTTCGGCGGCGTCGGCCACAGCGGCTTCGGGAAGTCGCATGGCTTTTACGGCTTCGAGGCGTTTTCGAACGCGCGCGGCGTGCTCGATCAGCGGCTGCGCTTCAGCGCGATCGAGCTGCTCTACCCACCGTATTTCGGGAAGCTCAAGGAGAAGCTGATCGACTTTACGGTTCGATGGCTGTAGGCAAACTTCCTTGTCCGGATTGGTGGATTGGTGCAAAAATGCACCATCCGCTTCACGCCTGTTTCTCGGTGCATTCCCGGGTCAGACGGACGACTTCCCTGAGATCCAACGGTTTGTTGAGCAGCGCATAGGTGTTCGCGGCGTGGACTCGCTGCGGGTAGCTGGTGATGACGATGACCTTCGGCAGGAGTCGAGGTGCGACGGCGGCGATCTGCCGGAGAACGGCAAAGCCGTCCGGTGGCGGCATCACGAGGTCCAGAAGGACGGCGTCATATTTGCGTGTCAGGGCGAGGGTCATCGCCTCGGCACCGCCGCCAGCGACATCGACGGCGAATCCAGCCTGGGCAAGCACTTTCCTCAGCAGTACCAGCGTCGCGGGGTCGTCATCGACGACGAGCACCACGGGTGCATCCAGCGAAGCTGCGTGAGGACTGGCGATCATTAGATGTAATTATGGCAGAACGGCAACGTCGGAGCCCGACCTCTTACGCGGCATCGCGCATCGCGATCGTCTACGCGCTCGGCGCGGCGTTGTGGGTCGTCCTGACCGATGGGGTTCTGCAGCTCCTTCCTTTCGAGGCGCGAACCGCGTCGCGCGTGGCGACGTTCAAGGGAGTCGGCTTCGCGATCTTCACGGCATGCCTCCTTTACGCGGTACTGCGCCGCCGCAGCGTGATCGCGGACGCGGAGCTCGCCGACCTCGATCGCATCGGCGAGGCGCACTCCGCGCTCGCGGAGTCCGAGACGCGGCTGAGCTTGATCATCGGCGCGGCGGCGGAGGCGATCGCGATCTGCGACGAGAACGGCGTCGTACGCACGTGGAACCAGGAAGCGCAGCGGACATTCGGACGCAGCGAAGAGGACGCGATCGGCGAAGAGCTCGCGTCGCTCATCGTGC
>DATELS010000604.1:0-8191 GCA_035276365.1 Thermoanaerobaculia bacterium | reverse complement strand
CTCCCGGAACTTGCCCGCGAACAGGGCGCTGGCCCCCAGCTGGCGCAGCACCAGGGGCTCGAGCTCGTCGGGCTCGGGCAGCAGCAGGGCGGCGTCGGGCGGCTCGTCGGTCTCGGGGAAGCGCACCACGAAGCCGTCGTCGGTCCACATCGACTCGACGTGCAGCTCGCGCTCGGCGCGCAGCCGCTCCGCCACCGCCATCGCCCACGGCGCGTGAATCTTTCCGCCGAACGGCGTGAGCACGCAGACGCGCCAGTCGCCCAGCTCGTCGGTCACGCGCTCGATGACGATCGTGCGATCGTCCGGCACCGCGCCCGTCGCTTCTTCCTGATCGGCGAGATACTGGAGGAAGTTCTCCGCCGCGCGTTTGTCGAGATCGTGTTTCGCGACGAGGCGCTGGATCGCGTCGCCGCGCTTCGACTCGCGAATCTCACGCACGAGTTTTCCGATCGCCTCGCCGAACGGCACGGTGCGCTCCGCGGCGTCGGCTTTCCAGAACGGCATCTTGCCCGGCTGTCCCGGCGCGGGCGTGACGATCACTTTGTCGTGCGTGATCTCTTCGATGCGCCACGTCGAGGCGCCGAGGACGAAGGTCTCGCCGGGCGAGGCCTCGAAGACCATCTCCTCATCGAGCTCGCCGACACGCGCCGACTGATTCTTCTCCGTGCCCGCGAGGAACACGCCGTACAGGCCGCGGTCGGGGATCGTGCCGCCGCTCGTGATCGCGACGTGCTTCGCGCCCTGCCGCGCGGTGAGCACGTTCGTCACGCGATCCCACGTGATGCGCGGGCGCAGCTCCGCGAATTCGTCGGACGGATAGAGGCCGGAGAGCATGTCCAGGATGCCGTCGAAGGCCGTGCGCGTGAGATCGGAGAACGGCGCGGCGCGCGTGACCGCGGCATACAGCTCGTCCGCGTGCCACGCGTCGACGCCGACCATCGCCACGATCTGCTGCGCGAGCACGTCGAGCGGATTGCGTGGATACCGCGTCGGCTCGATCTTCCCCTCGTGCATCGCCTCCGCGACCGCGGCGCAGGCGATGAGATCGCCGCGGAACTTCGGGAAGATGATGCCGCTCGACTCCGCGCCGACCTGATGGCTCGCGCGGCCGATGCGCTGCATGCCCGAGGCGATCGACGGCGGCGCCTCGATTTGAATCACGAGATCGATCGCGCCCATGTCGATCCCGAGCTCGAGCGATGACGTCGCGACGAGCGCCGGCAATCGTCCCGACTTCAGCGCGTCTTCGATCTCGACGCGATGCGCGCGCGCGATCGAGCCGTGATGCGCTTGCACGAGCGTCTCGCCCGCGAGCTCATTCAATGCCGCGGCGAGCCGCTCCGCGAGGCGGCGCGAGTTGACGAAGATCAGCGTCGACGTGTGCGCGCGAATGAGCTCGAGGAGTCGCGGATGAATGGCGGGCCAGATCGACGCGTTGCGCGGTCCGGCCGCAGCGGGACCGCTCGCGATCTCGGCTGTCTCGGCCAATTTGGCCATGTCTTCGACCGGCACCTCGACGTGCAGCGTGAGCCGCTTCTTCTCGCCCGTGTCGACGATGGTCACGGGACGCTGCGTGCCGCCGAGGAACTTCGCGACTTCTTCGAGAGGACGCTGGGTCGCGGAGAGTCCGATGCGCTGCGGCGGCTTCTCGCAGCGCAACGCCATGCGCTCGAGCGAGAGCGCCATGTGCGCGCCGCGCTTGCTCGGCACGAGCGCATGGATCTCGTCGATGATCACCGTCTCGACGCCGCGCAGCACCTCGCGCGCGTTCGACGTCATCATCAGATAGAGCGACTCCGGCGTCGTGATGAGGATGTCCGCGGGATCGCGTCCGAAGCGCGCGCGCTCGCTCTGCGGCGTGTCGCCGCTGCGCACGGCGATCTCCGGAATCACGAATGCGTTGCCGCGCGCGGCCGCGACATTGGAGATGCCGGCCAGCGGCGCGCGCAGGTTTCGCTCGACGTCGACCGCCAGCGCCTTCAGCGGAGAAACGTAGACGACGCGGCAGCGCTGCTCTTTCGGCGGGCGCGGCGTGAACATCAATCGGTCGAGCGCCCAGAGGAATGCGGTGAGCGTTTTGCCGCTGCCGGTGGGCGCGAAAATGAGCGTCCAGTCGCCGCGCGCGATGGCGGGCCAGCCCTGCTGCTGCGCCTTCGTCGGCGCCTCGAACGAGGAGGTGAACCACTCGCGCACCGCCGGATGAAACGGCGCGAGTGTTGCGTCAGTCGATCGTGGTCGCGCCATCGTGAGGGGCGTCACTATGCTGGACAAGCTCTGTGCGCACTGCAAGAATAGTGGCCAGTCCCCCTGCAAAAAGGCTGGAGTGAGGACGGGAGATGCGGCTCAAGGTGCTCGGCGCGTATGGTGCGTCGGATGCAGAACATAATCTGACCGGGTACCTGATCGACGACTGGTTCGCGGTGGATGCCGGCACTCTCACCTCGAAGCTGTCGTTCGCGCAGCAGGCCCGCGTGCAGGGTGTGTTCATCAGCCATCCGCACGCGGATCACATCCGCGACCTCCCGCATCTCATCCACAATCGCTTCAGCCAGGCCACCGGTCCGCTGACGATTTTCGCATCGCGCGAGGTGATGGATCTCCTCGTGCGCGACGTCTTCAACGGCATCGTCTGGCCCGACTTCTCCGGCATCGTCTCGCCGCTGACGAACAAGCCCGCCGTGCTCTATCGCCCGCTGACGTACGGCAAGAAGACGATGTTCAATGACATCGGCCTGACCGCGGTCGCGGTCGATCATCAGATCCCCGCGTCCGGCGTGATCGTGGAGATGAACGGCCAGGCCATCGTCTTCACCGGCGACACCGGCCCGACGCAGGAGATCTGGAAGCGCACGAACAAGACGCAGAACGTGGTCGCGGTGGTGACGGAAGCATCGTTCCCGAACGACCAGCAGGCGCTCGCCGACGAAACCGCGCACCTCTCTCCGAATACGTTCGGAGAAGAACTGAAGAAGATCACCGTCGACGCGCCCGTGTACGCCAGCCACCGCAAGATCCCCTTCGAGCGCGACATCGAGTCGCAGATCCGGAATCTGCGGGACCGGCGGGCGCGGGTGCTGCTCGAGAAGAATTACACGCTTTAAGTCGCAAAGTCTTCAAGTCTCAAAGTCTCAAAGGAGGCCCGCACTCGCGCTGGTCACCTCTTTGAGACTTTGCGACTTTGCGACTTTGAGACTTCAATTCACGCCTACTTCCCTCAACAACTCCGCCGGCCGATAAATCACCCCGTCCTTCACCACAGTCACGACGCGCCGCACGTCGCTGATGTTCTGCGTGGGGTCGCCGTCGACGATCACAAAGTCCGCGAGCTTGCCCGGCTCGATGGTGCCGAGGTCTTTGTCGCGGTGGAGGATCTCGGCGGGAGCGAGCGTGGCGATGCGCAGCACTTCCGCGTTGGGAATCCCGGCTTGCGCGTACAGTTCCAGCTCGCGATGCAGCGTGAATCCCGCGAGGCCATCCGTCCCCGCGACGATGCGCACGCCCGAGTCGTGCAGCAGCTTCACGAGGTCGAGCATGTGCGCGAACGACTTGCGATAGCGCGCGTCGTTCTCCGGCGTCACCGGCAGTCCGCCCGTCAGGAAGTAGCGGCGCACCTGCGGCGGGAAGCGATCCGCGACCATCGCGTACGTCGGCGACATCGTGCCCGTGCGTGCGGTGAACATGCCTTCGAACACGTTGAGCGTCGGATCGATCACCGTGCCGTGCGCCTTCAGCTTCGCGATGAACGCCTGCACCTCGGCCGACTGATAATCGAGATCGCCCGCGCGATCGCCGACCGCGGTGAAGCGCTGCGGCGTGCGCGTGTCCTTCACGTCCGGCATGAAGTTGAGCAGCACCATGTTCGCGTGCTGGATCTCGTCGTAGCCCGCGTCGACGGCCTGCTCCGCGCGCATCCCCGCGGGAATGTGTCCGCTGACGCGCAGCCCTTTCTCGTGCGCGTACTTCGCCATCACCGGCACGAGCTCCGGCTTGATCGAGCTATAAATCTTCAGCCCTTCGTAGCCGCGCGACGCGAAGAAGTCGATCGCCTTCTTCGCCTCTTCTTCCGTGTCGGCGAGGATGTTCGTCGGACCTTGAAACGGTCCGCGTCCATCGACGAGCCCCGCCATCACGATGCGCGGCCCGATCGCCTCGCCCGCGTCGACTTTCTGCTTGAACGCGACGAGGAAGTCGCTGTCGTTGCCGAGGTCGCGGACGGAGGTGATGCCGGAGGCGATGTCGAGGAGGCCGTCGACGTCGCCGAGGTGCACGTGCATGTCCCAGAGCCCGGGGAGGACGATGCGGTTCTGCGCGTCGATGAGCTCCGCGGCGTTGCGTTCCATCGGAAGACCAATGCTGGCGATGCGATTCCCTTCGACGTTGATCGTCGTCGGCGCGGAGATCGTCCCGCTGCGCGGATCGAACACGCGCGCGTTGACGACCGTGATGCGATGGCCCGCGGGATGATGCGTGTACTTTTTCGCGAGCATCGCCACGCGCTCGCGTGACCGCGCGTCCTGCGCGTCGATGAGCTCCTTCGCGTCGGCCTCGAATCCCTCGCGAATCACGGACGACCACGACGACACGGAGCCGAAGAGCTGCTGCTGATCGTCGAGCCAGAGCTCGAACGGAGAAAATCCGAGGCCGCCGATTTCGTACGCGGTGATGTGTGTGCCGCGCACGGTGCGCTCGTCGACTATGCGAATGGTGGCCTCGCCGCCCGGCAGCAGCGCGAGCTTCCCGCCCGCCCTCAACACCGCCCTCGCCAGCACCGCCGACTCCTCGGGCGGTCCATACATGCTCGCGTAGAACGCACCCGCTTTGCCCTCGCTCGTCTCCGCGGAGTTCGTCCACTTCGCGACGCCGTTCGCGATCGAGAAGCGCTCTTCGATCTGCTGCTTCAGATAGTCGTTGCCGGTCGTCTCCATGGACACGGGCACGCCGCGCTCGTCGAGGCGCATCACCGTGTGCGTCTTCGGTCCACGTCCGCGATCGTTGTACTCGTAGTCGGCCGTGATCTCGGCGCCGCGCGTCGACACGATCTGCGTCCCCGCCTTGTTCGTGCTCATCAGCACGGTGTAGCGGAGCGGCGTAGGTTGCTGCTGCTGCACTTGCTGCTGGTGTGCGCAGGCGGCAAACAGGAGGAGCAACGGAAGCGCGCGTTTGTGTGACATGCACCGTGATTTTAGAATGCGCGCGCTGCCATGGCGCGCCCGGCTCTCACGGTCATCATCCACACGCTCAACGAGGCGGAGCAGATCGAGGAGTGTCTGCGCTCGGTCGAGTGGGCGGACGAGATCTATCTCGTCGATTCAATCTCGAGCGACGCGACGGTGGAGATCGTCCGCAAGAAGTTTCCCCGCGCCCGCGTCGAGCAACGCGAATACCTCGGCGCCGCCTCGCAGAAAAACTACGCGATCGATCTCGCGTCGCACGACTGGATCTTCGTCATCGATGCGGACGAGCGCGTGACTCCGGAGCTGCGCGACGAGATGCTGCACACGCTCGAAGGTCCGCTCGATCACTGGGCGTACTCGGTCGGCCGCCGCAACTTCATGCTCGGCAAGGAAGTGAAGTACAGCGGCCTGCAGCGCGATCGCGTGACGCGCCTCTTTCATCGCGGCCACGCGCGCTATCCGAACAAACGCGTGCACGCGGACCTCATCGTCGACGGACCGACGTTCGACCTGCGGCACAAGATGCTGCACTACTACATCCGCTCGTTCGATCACATGATCGCGAAGATGACGCGCTACGCGAACTGGGGCGCGGCGCAGATGTACATCGACGGGAAGTCGACGGGGCTCTGGGGAATCTTCAGCCACACGCTCGGCAAGTTCGTCCGGGACTACATCTTCAACCTCGGCTTCCTCGACGGCACGCGCGGGCTGATCTCGGTGGGCATGCACGTGTATTACACGTTCTGGAAGTACGCCAAGCTCTGGGAGCTCCGCCACCTCCAACGCCTCGGCAAGCCTGTGCCGCTCCCGCGCCTCGACGAGGAAGAAGGTCGCTGGGAACTGCCATGGGTGAAGAAATCCTAGGACTCGGCCGGCTCGACGAGCACGCGTAATCCCTCGACGCCGCGCACGCGCACGCGCGAGCCTTCCGCGATCTCCGTGCGCGCGCTCGCGTTCCACAGCTCGCCGTGCACGAAGACTTTTCCGTCCGGTCCGACCTGCGTGCGCGCCACGCCCACCTTGCCGATCATGGCCTCGACTCCTGTCGCAACGCGTTGGTTGCGCGCGCGCATGACGAGCGTCATCAGGAAGACGGCGATGACGCCGATGGGGATGCTGACCGCGATGGCGGTGCTGGGATGGACGCGCATTTCGGGAATGGGTCCGTCGACGAGAAGCGTCGCGCCGAAGATGAGGCAGACGACGCCGCCGGCGCCGAGGACGCCGTGCGAGACGAACTTGGCTTCGAGGGCGAAGAGGATGAAGGCCGCGAGGATGAGTCCGAGCGCGGCGAAGCGCGTCGGCAGAATGTTGAGCGCGAAGACGGCGAGCAGGATGCCGATGCCGCCGATGACTCCGGGCGCGATCGCGCCGGGATGGTTGAACTCGAACCAGAGGCTGATGACGCCGACTGCGAGCAGGATGAAGGCGATGTTCGGATCCATGATCCACGAGAGCACGCGCTGCTTGAGCGTCATCTCGTAGTCGACGAGGGGCTTGCCGCGCACGTGCAGCACCGCGGGCGCGCCGCTGAAGCGCTTCACGGTTTTGCCATCCGCCCACCGGAGGAGCGAAGGCACGTCGGCGGCGATGACTTCGATGAGATGTCCGCTGAGCGCCTCGTCTTCGGTGAACGACTTCGCCTCGCGCACGCCGCTCTCCGCGGCCTGGACGTTGCGTCCGCGCCGCTGTGCAATCGTGCGGATGAACGCCGCGGCATCGTTCTGAATCTTCATCTTCAGGACGTCGTCCATCTTCTCGCCGCTGATGAGGATGGGGTGCGCTGCGCCGGTGTTGGTGCCGGGCGCCATGGCCGCGAGGTCGGCCGCCTCGAGGATGAAGAAGCCCGCGGACGCCGCGCGCGACCCGCTCGGCCCCACCCACACGATGACCGGCACCGGCGACTTCATGATCTTCTCGACCATCGCGCGCATGGAGGTCTCGAGCCCGCCCGGCGTGCGCAACTCGACGATGACCGCGTCGGCGTTGGTCTCCTTCGCGCGATCGAGCGCGCGTCCGAGAAACTCGTCGCTGATGGGATGGATCATGTCGTCGATGACGACGCGCAACACCGCCGCATGCGCGTTCGCGGCGAGGAGGAGAAGAAACAGCGCGAGTGCGAGGCGTTTCATGAGAAGACCTCCACGCGTCGAAACGATCAACCCTGCGGCAAATACTCCGGCTGCGGCTCGTAATTGAAAAACTTGGTGATGTCGTTGCGGAAGACGAGCTTGAAGTCACCGATCGGACCGTTGCGCTGCTTGGCGATGATGATCTCGGCGATGCCCTTTTCTTCCGTGTCCTTGTTGTACACCTCGTCGCGATAGATGAAGGCGACGACGTCCGCGTCCTGCTCGATCGATCCCGATTCGCGAAGGTCGGAGAGCTGCGGACGATGATCGCCGGTGCGCTGTTCCGGACGGCGCGAGAGCTGCGAGAGCGAGAGCACGGGCACGTTGAGCTCTTTGGCGATGGCCTTGAGACCGCGCGAGATCTGCGAGATCTCCTGCTGCCGCGACTCGACTTTTCCTTTGACGGACATGAGCTGGAGGTAGTCGACCATGATCATGTCGAGTCCGACTTCCATCTTGAGGCGCCGCGCCTTGGCGCGCATCTCGAGCGGATCCATGCCCGGGGAGTCATCGATGAAGATGCGGCCTTTCGCCAGTCGCGCCGACGCCTCCGCGAGTTCGCGCCAGTTGCGCTCGGAGAGCATGCCCGAGCGGATGAGGTGATTCGACACCCCCGACTCGGACGACAAAATGCGCAACCCGATCTGCTCCTTGCTCATCTCGAGTGAGAACACGCCGACGGAATGCAGCCGCTGCGCGCCCGACCGCGGCTGACCATCCTTGCCGGGGATGGCGATCGACTCGGCGATGTTCATCATGAAGCTCGTCTTCCCCATCGAGGGCCGCGCGGCGATGATGATGAGGTCCGACGGCTGGAAGCCGGAGGTGAATTCGTTGAAGCGGTCGTAGCCGGTGGGGATGCCGGTGAGCAGTTTGCCTGCG
>DATELS010000603.1:0-4910 GCA_035276365.1 Thermoanaerobaculia bacterium | reverse complement strand
CGCGCTGTCCCGTCGCCATCTCGTACATCACGGCGCCGAGCGCGAAGAGATCGGCGCGATGATCGACCTGACTTCCCTCGAGCTGCTCCGGCGCCATGTACTGAAACGTGCCGAGGATCGTGCCTTCGCGCGTGAGCGGGCGCTGTTGCGTCTCGCCGTCGTGCGCGATATCGATCACCGGCTCGTTGCCTTTCGCGAGTCCGAAGTCGAGCAACTTTGCGCCCGACCGCGTGAGCATCACGTTCGCCGGCTTGAGGTCGCGATGAATGACTCCGCGGCGATGCGCGGCTTCGAGCGCGGCCGCGATCTGCGTTCCGATGCGCACGACGTCGGACACCGGCAGCGGTCCGCGCGCGATGCGGTCCGCGAGCGTCTCGCCTTCGAGCAGCTCCATGACGATGTAGTCGTCGCCGACGTCGTACAGCGTGCAGATGTTGGGATGGTTGAGCTGCGAGATGATCTTCGCCTCGCGCTCGAAGCGGACGCGGAACTGCGGATCGTCACGCAGCATCGCGGGCAGGATCTTCACGGCGACGCTGCGGTCGAGGCGCGTGTCGCGCGCGCGCCACACTTCGCCCATCCCGCCGGCGCCGAGATGCGCGACTACCTCGTAAGGTCCGAGGCGCGTCCCCGGCTCGATCCGCACAAGGAGTAATCTTATCTCCTCGGAGGAATCGTCCCATGCAGATCGACGACCCGGTCACGCGGCCGTTGAAGGCGTACGCGTTCGATCCCAGCGCCGGCAAGCTTCTCGGCAACGAGATGACGATGCACGTCCGGTATCAGAAGCTCGAGCCCGGACCGATCGTGGCCGAGGATACGAAGGACGCGATCGCCGTCATCGACTACAACGGCGCGACGGGCAAGTATTACGAGCCGGTCAATCTCGACGATCCGCGCATTCTCATCCGCGGCGGACTCGATCCGTCCGAGGGCGATCCGCAGTTTCATCAGCAGATGGTGTACGCCGTGGTCAGCGACACCATCCAGCACTTCGAGACCGCCCTCGGACGCCGCATTCACTGGCGGCGCGGCTTGCGCGACGGCGACGTCCAGGCCGCGCGGCGCGAGAACATCTGGACGCTGAATCTGTATCCGCATGCGTTCGTGGGACAGAACGCGTTTTATAGCCCGCAGGCCAAGGGCATTCTGTTCGGCTACTTCCGCGCATCCGGAAAGACGGTGGGACGCAACCTGCCGGGACAGACGGTCTTCACGTGCCTCTCGCACGACATCATCGTGCACGAGACGACGCACGCGATCGTCGACGGCATCCGCGCGTGCTTCATGGAGCAGACGAATCCCGACGTGCCGGCGTTTCACGAGGCGTTCGCGGATCTCGCCGCACTGTTCCGTCACTTCACGCACAAAGAAGTGCTGCTCGACACGATCGAGCGCACAGGCGGCCGCCTCTATCAATATCAACTGAAGCCGGACGCGGAGACGACGGGCTTCGACGATTACGCGGATGCGACCGAGGAGGAGCGGAGCGGCGTCAAGCTGTCGGCGCAGATCAGTCATCGCAATCCGCTGATCGAGCTCGCGCAGCAATTCGGCGAGGCGACGGGACGCAATCGCGCGCTGCGGTCCGCACTCGGCACGAAGCCGAACTCGGACGCGATTCTCAACGTGACCGAGCCGCACCTGCGCGGCTCGATCCTCGTCGCCGCCGTGTTCGACGCGTACTTTGCGATCTATCTGAAACGCACCGCGGACTTGTGGCGCATCTTCCGCGCGGGCGGCGGCAACGCGAATCCGGTCGACATCCCGTGCGCGCTCGCGGGACGCCTCGCGGACGAGGCCACGCGACTGGCCGAGGAGTTCTTCACGATCTGCGTGCGCGCGCTCGATTACTGCCCGCCGGTCGACATCACGTTCGGCGCGTATTTGCGCGCGGTGCTCACGGCCGACTTCGATCTGCATCCCGACGACGCGATCGGCATGCGCGACGCGCTCATGCAGTCGTTCCGGCTGCGCGGCATCATGCCCGAGGGCGCGGAGTTCTTCAGCGAGACGTCGATCTGCTGGCCGCGCGCGTCCGACGATCTGCCGACGGTCGATGGACTGGAGTTCGGCGATCCGAACGGACTCACGAACGCGCAGAAGGACAAGGTCGGCGATGTGCTGCGCGCGTATCTGAAGCAGAACGGGAAGCGGCTCAACTTCCACGACGGCGCGCCGATTCTCATCCCGTCGTTCCATCCGGTCTTCCGCATCAATCCGGACGGAAGTCTGCGCACGGACATGGTCGTCGAGGCAGTGCAGTCGCAGCAGGTGCCGTTCAACAAGGACGCGCCGCAGTTCGGATCGTTCCCGCTGCGCGGCGGCGCGACGCTGATCATCCGCAAGCCGGTCGCTGGTGAGAAGGGCGCGGAGGAGAACAAGGCGCCGCTGCGCTATGTGATCTCGCGGCACCTCAGCGAGGACCGCGCCGATCGCCAGCGCCGCTTCGGCGAACACCTCGGCATCGCCGGCAGCACCGCCGCGCGGCGCTTCGACGTCAACTTCGCGATGGTGCACGGAGGACTCTGAGATGGCGACGAAAAAGGCAAAGGGCGAGTTGCGCATCCGGATGTACCGCGTCGGCTTCGGCGACTTTTTTCTGCTGACGATTCCGAGCGCCGAGGGACCGCAGCACATCGTGATCGACTGCGGAGTGACGCCGGGGAAGACGAAGAAGGGCGACATCGGCACGATCAAGGACGCCGTCGCGGACATGGCCGAGGAGACGGGGAAGAAGCTGGCGCTGATCATCGTCACGCACCGGCATCAGGACCACATCATCGGCTTCAGCCGCTCCGCCGACATCTTCAAAGACTTCGAAGTCGGCGCGGTGTGGATGTCGATCTGGGAGACGGAGTACGACCCGGACGAGAAGAAGGCGACGAAGAAGAAATCGCTCGCGCTGGAGTTCCAGCAGGCGCTGACGGCGATGGCGTTCGACATGCAGCAGCACCTCGCGCTCGCGGGCGCGGAGAGCCCCGATCTCGCGGAGGCGGCGGCGATGCTCGAGAACGCGACGGGCGTCGATCACATGACGCTCGCCGCGGCCGGTCCGGAGAAGGCGGTCGGGAAGGGCGGCGGCACGAATGCGAAGTCGCTGGAGATGCTGAAGACCGGATTCGGCGTCGATCCGGAGTTCTACCAGAAGGGCGATAAGCCGAAGCTGCCGAAAGTCCTCCGCGACGCCGGCCTGACCGCGGAGATCCTCGGCCCTCCGCCGGTCGACGAGGTCGACTTCATGAAGCTCATGGACCTCAAGAAAGGCGTCGGCCAGTTCCTCGGCGTCTCCAGCGGCGGCAGCGGCGCGGACTTCGATCCGTTCGGCAAGGACGCGTGCGTCGACGCGACGAAGTATCCGCCGTCCGCATTCCGCGGCTGGAGTCCGAAGGATCTGCAGGACGTGATCGAGCGCGCGCAACCGAGCTTCATGTTCACGGCGGCGAAGACGCTCGACGCGTTTCTCAACAACCAGAGCCTGGTCGTGCTGTTCACGTTCGGCGGCAAGAAGATGCTCTTCGCCGGCGACGCGCAGGGCGGCAACTGGGAGTACTGGATGTTCGGCGGCACGCCGGTGAAGGTGCCATCGGTCGAGGACATCGACAAGAAGAGCAAGGAGATCCTGCAGCATCTCGACTTCTACAAAGTCGGCCATCACGGCAGCACGAACGCGACGCCGGTGAGCGCGGTGGAGCTGATGGAAGGCGACTTCGTGTCGTTGTGCTCGACGCAGGAGGACAGCTTCGGCAGCGTCGATAACGACAGCGAGGTGCCGCGCATCCCGCTCCTCGACGCGCTGAAGAAGAAGAGCAAGATCGTGCGCAGCGATCACATCGCGGTGACGACGCCGGGGAACAAAGTGCCGGCGGTGGAAGGCGCGCCAACGAAGCTGCCCGCGCCGCCGCGGGGAAGGTTCGAGAAGGGATCGATTTACTTGGATTACTTTCCGTGAGCGCAAACGCGGTCCGCGTTTTGCTACTATCGCCAAATAGTTCGTATGGCGAAACGTTCGGCGGACGTAGCAGAGATGGCGCGCGAGCTCATGGGTTGTCTCGACGCGCTGGTGCGGGAGTTCCTCGTCCCCGAGCAGAGCGGGGACTACGCGGCGAGCGAGAAGTCGCTGCTGCGCTTTCTCGCCGAGCACGGACCGTCGAACATGTCCGAGGTATCGGGGGAGCTCGGGCTGGCGCTCTCGTCCACGACGGGCGTCGTCGACCGGCTCGTCGAGCGCAAGGTCGTCGAGCGCGTGCGTCCCGAGGATGACCGGCGCACGGTACGGGTCATGCTCACTCCCCGCGGCAAGCGCGCCATCGACGGCATGAACGCCGATCGCACGCGACTGGGGCAGGCCATGCTGGAGCGGCTGGAGCCGCGGCAGCGCGAGGTCCTGCTCGAGCTGTTCCGGCGCATGACGCATCCCGAGGAGTAGAATACTTCGGCCACCGAAATATTCGGCGACCTGAAACGATTGGTGTACATCCAGCCGATGTCGAAATCCCTCAGAACCGCCTTTCTCGTCCTCTTCGCCGCGTCGCTGAACGCGCAGCCGTCGCAGCTCACGCTGCAGGACGCCGTCTCCATGGCCCTGCGCGACGGCACCATGGCCCGCCTCGCCGAGTCGCAGGCCGAGCGCGCGCAGATCAGCCGCCGCGAGGCGCTGTCGGGACTCCTCCCGCAGAGCGAGGCGCGCCTGCAGCGCTACAACGAGTCCATCAACCTGGCCACGTTCGGCTTCGAGTTCCCCGGACAGCCGCCGGTGATCGGCCCGTTCAACGTCATCGACGCGCAGGTCACGGCGGCCATGCAGCTCTTCAACCTCGCCGCGCTGCGCTACTACCAGGCCTCCCGCGCGGGCGTCGAGGCAAGCCAGTGGCGCCTGCAGCAGGCGCGTAACGACGTCACGATCAGCG
>DATELS010000602.1:0-3299 GCA_035276365.1 Thermoanaerobaculia bacterium | reverse complement strand
CTCGACGCGCCGAGCTATCTGCACCTCGTCTATCACTTCGGCGTGAACCTGGTGAGCGCGGTGTTCCGCGACGGTCAGCGCGTCGCGTAAAACTCGGCGATCTTCTCGAACACTTTCGCGCCCGCGCTCGTCTTCACCTCGTGCGAGCATCCGCCGACGTGCGGCGTGAGGATCAGACGCGGGTCGTCGGGCAGTGGCGCGACAGGCGGCTCGGGATCGAAGACGTCGAGCGCGAGTCCGGCGAGATGCCCGCGCGCGAGCGCATCGAGCGCCGCCTGCTGATCGAGCACTTCGCCGCGCGCGGCATTGATGAGATACGAGCCCTGCGCAAGTCGCGCGATCTCGCGCGCGCCGATCATCCTTCGCGTGTCATCGGTCAGCGGCACGTGCAACGTGAGGATGTCCGTTTGTTCGAGCAGCTCGTCGAGCGAGCTCGCGCGCGGCGTGTAGGTCGGCGCAATGTAGGGATCGTACGCGACGACCTTCATGCCGAACGCGCTCGCGAGCCGCGCCACGCGCGAGCCGACTTGCCCCAGTCCGACGATGCCCAGCCGAAAGTGGGCGAGCTCGTGCCGCGTCGCGCAGTCGTCGCGGCTGAACACGCCGCGCACGATTTCGCGCTTGTAGAACGGCACGGTGCGCGTCATCGCGATCATGAACCCGATGACGAGCTCGGCGACCGCGTTCGCGTTGATGCCCGGCATGTTGATGACGGTGATGCCGCGCGCATTCGCGGCGTCGACGTCGACGTTGTCGATGCCGCTCGTCCCTTGCGCGATGAGCTGCAGGTGCGGCGCGGCCTCGAGCACGCGTCTCGTCACTTTGTTGTACGCACGCGTGACGAGGATCTCCGCATCGCCGACGACGTTCGCCAACTCTTCCTCGGACCGAACGGGGCGGCGCACGATCTCGAAACGCTCGTCGCCTTGCGCGCGCTCCTCGAGCGAGCGATCGACGTCCGCGGCCACCACGATCTTCCGGCGCATCGCGTCAGGATAGACTGGACGCGCTTGAAGCGACGCGTCCTCCGCCTCCTGCGCAAACACCGCACGGCCCTCATCGCGCTCGCGGTCTATCACTTCGTCTTCTTCTTTCCCGTGCTGTTCATGGGCCGCGTCGTGTCGCCGAACGATGTCTACTACAACTTCGCGCCGTGGCAGAACGCGCGTCCGGCCGAGTTGCTCCACGCGCAGAACTCGCTGCTCAACGATCCGCCGGCGTCGTACTACACGCTGATGTCGCTCGCGAAGAGCGATTGGCGCGCGTTCCACTGGAATCCGTACGTCGCCAGCGGCATCCCCGGCTTCGGCTCGTCGGCCGCGGCGATCCTGTCGCCGTTCATCCTCCTTCCGGTGCTGCTCGTGCCGCTGACGTGGGTGTACACGGCGATCGCGTTCCTGAAGTTGAACGCCGCCTTCTTCTTCGCCTACCTCTGGCTCCGCGAAGAGCGCCTGGGCAAACGCGGCGCGGCGATCGGCGCGCTGATCGCCGGCGCGGCGGGCATTTACGCGGTGCGCTGGCTGTGGCAGATCACGAACGCGACGGCGCTTTATCCCGCGCTGCTGTGGATCGTGCGCCGCATCGGGAATGGTCGCCGCGTGCCGATTGCGGTGATGATGCCGATCGCGCTCGCGTACGCGCTCTCCGGATTTCCCGCGGCGATGGCGTACGGCGCCTGGCTCGTCTTCGCATACGCGCTCGTGACGCTGCGCCGCCGCGCATTCGGCGGCTTTGCGCGCGGCGCGATCGCAGTGGCTGTCGCGCTGCTGATCGCGCTGCCGTCGCTCGTCCCGTTCGTGCAGCTCATCCGCCGCTCGGGCTATCTCGACGTGCGCGCGTCGACGAGTCTGCACGCGCGCTTCCCATCGGACTACTGGATGAACTTCGTCCAGCCCGACCGCCTCGGCAGTCCCGTGTACAAAGACTGGCAGGGTGACGCGCGACTCGGACCGCTCAACAACTATGTCGAGACGTCGCTCTACCTCGGCCTCCTCACGATCCCGCTCGCATTCGCGGGACTCTTCAACCGCCGCGCGCGCACGCGCTGGTTCTGGCTCGCCGCCGCGGCGTTCGTGCTCGCGTGCGTGTTCGGCGCGCCGTTGTTCACAGCGTTTGTCGCGCGTGTGCCGGGCTTCAAGTACTCGGCACTGACGCGCGTCGCGCTGTTGTTGCCGCTGCCGATCGGCTATCTCGCAGCATCCGGGACGCGCTTCTTCCGCCGCTTCGGCGCCGCCCACGCCATCGCCGCGCTCCTCGCCTTCGACCTCGGCGTCTTCGCGGGCCGCTTCTATCCGTACCTCGAGACGCGCATCGCCGACATTCCCTCGACGCCGATGACGCGCTTCCTCGCCGCGCAGCCGAAGCCGTTTCGCATCGCGCCGTTCTTCAACTACCTCTGGCCGAACACCGCGGAGCTCGTGCGCGTCGAGGACGTGCGCAGTCACTTCGGCTCCGAGGCGGCGTATCGCAAGATGATGATGCGTTTGGATCCGTCGGCGTGGAGCGGCACGTCGACGTTCCTCTCGTTCAACAGCCTGCAATTTCATTTCGACGACCCGCTCGCCGCACTCCTCGGCATCCGCTGGTACATCGAGCATCGTGAGATCGACATCATCAAATGGGGCATCTTCAAAGAGACCGAGCCGGGCGTGCAGGAGACGGGCACAATCGTGATGAAGCCCGGCGCGATGATGGAGCGCACGATCCGCGTCGACGCCGAACCGTTCTGGTCGATCGAGCTGCCGGTGAATGTCGAGGAAGGCCGCGGGCGATTGCACGTCGTGCTGATGAAGGACGGCCGCGCGGTTTGGTCGCGCGCGTTCACGAAGGACGAGGCGAACTTCATGAACAAGCTCTACGTCCCTGTGCGCTCGTACGCCCGCCTCGGCGACACGGTGACGCTGCGCATCCTTGCGCGCGGCGTGCGCGGCTCGGTGCTGCAAGGCGCGGGCGGTGCGTTCTACTACGGACGCGTGAAGACGCCGGTGATGTTCGAGCGCGCGCTGCCGGACGGGAAACTCTTCCGCAATCTCGCCGAGCTCCCGCGCTTCCGCGCGGTCACGAAGCTGCGCAAGCTGAACGACGACGAGTTCCTCACCGCGCGTGACGTCGACTTCGAGCGCGAGGCCGTGATCACGGACGATCCGGTGCAACCGCCCGACATCACACCGACCGACGCGCACGTGACGTTGACGCAGTACGCGCCCGACGAGCAACACGTGCTCACCGATTCGCCTGCGCCGTTCTATCTCGCATCGAGCGAGAAGCTCACGCCGGAGCTCGCGATCACGATCGACGGC
>DATELS010000601.1:0-3080 GCA_035276365.1 Thermoanaerobaculia bacterium | reverse complement strand
CTCCGCTCAGGCGGATTGATCAAGGAGAACCCCATGCCCCAAACCTCATTCGTCCAACCCGGCCTCACCTTGCAGAAAGGCATCGCGAACTCGCAGCAAGTGCGCGATCTGCAGCAGGCGTTGCGCGAGCTCGGATACTTGCGCGGCGGCGTCGACGGCAACTTCGGCAGCGGGACCGAGGCGGGCGTGAAGGCGCTGCAGTTCGATCTGCTCAACAACGACGGCAAGGGCTCGGACGGGCAGGCGCCGGTGATGATCAAGAGCTACAACAAGGCGCGCGTCGCGAGCGTCACAGGCGTCTGCGATCAGAACACCGCGCAGTGCATCGTCGACATGCTCAACGATCCGCAGTTCATCCGGCTCCCGATCGCCGCCGATCCAGTGCAAGCCAACAAATCCGTGGTCGCGAAGATCGCGGCGGCGAAGTCGGTCGAGGTGCCGATCCGCTTCATCGCCTCGATCCTCAAACAGGAATCCGATCTCAAGCACTACAACGAAACAGACGCCGTCATCACCCTCGGCCTCGACACCAACAACGCCGCGCAGACCTTCGCCATCACCTCACGCGGCTACGGCGCGGGACAGTTCACGATCTTCCATCACCCGCCGCGGCAGGAAGAGGTCGACGACTTCATGAACAACGTCGACAAGAACCTGAGCAAGGCCGAGGGAGAGCTGCGGGAGAAGTTCGACAAGTTCGTGAACGGACCGTCGTCGAAGGCGGATGACCGTCAGGCGGAGATCGGCTCCGGACCGCTGCGCGTGTGCAAGTACGCGTCGAGCGATCCGCGCTACCTCACCGACTGCCGGCAGTGCGCGGTCGACGCCGGCTCGCGCAACATCGTCGAGAACGTGACGCCCGTCTACAACGGCTCGCCGATGCTGTTCACGCCGACGCAGTACTACGCGTCCGGGAACTACTCGAACATTCCGAAGCGCGAGGCGATCGGCTGCGACTGGCCGTACGCCGTGCGCCGCTACAACGGCGGCGGCATCAACTCGTACCACTATCAGGTGCGCATTCTACGGAACGTACGCGACCTCGTGCTGTAGACGACGATCAACACGAACAGCGTCGCGAACGAGATCGCGCGGCCGAGGACGAAGGAGCGCGGGAGGTAGACGAGGCGGATCGTGTGCTTGCCCTTCGGCACGTACACGGAGAGAAACGCCACGTTCGCGCGCTGCAGCTTCACCGCGCGGCCGTCGAGGTACGCGCGCCAGCCCTTCCACGCCGAGTTCGTGATCACGATCCAGCCGTCGCCTTGCATGTCCGCGTCGACGTCGTAGCGCGACATGCCGCTGTGACGAATCGACACCGTGCCCGGACCGTTCGGACGATCGATGCGCTCGCCCTCGCGAATCCACGCGCGCTCGCGAAAGTCGGGCGTCGTCTTCATCTCTTCGAGCGCGTCTTTGTCGAGCATCCCCAGCTTCACGTTGCGCGGGACGAACGCGCGCTCGAACGCATTCATGTTCTCAAGCAGGATCACGTGCCGCTGCTGCGCGGCGAGGCGCCAACCGTACGGCACGGGCAGCCACACGCCGGCGATCGCGAAGCGGACGTTGACCATCGACACGAACGGCTTCGTGATGTCGTCGACGCGGTTGAAGTAGAACGGCTGGTGCACGGACCACATCGAGTACGTCTGGAAGAGCGGGTCGAACGTCATGGCCTCGTAGCCGCGCGGGTCTTCGAGTCCGTAGAACGCGCTCATGCCGGGGATGAGCGCGAAACCCTGCCCCACGACGCGGAACGGCTCGCGCACGTGTCGCATCGGCTCGAGGACCTGCATCTTCGGATACGCGACGCTCGTGGGAAACGAGTGATGCACGCCGCCTTCGCTGACGACGCGCTGTCCGATCACGAGCGCGACGAGCGCGGGCGCGAGAAAGCGCATGGGAACGCGCAATGTGACGACGAGCGCGGCAAGACCGAGGAAGAAGACTTCGGCAAACTCGCGATACCGGCCCCAGTTGCCGTAGGTCTCGATCACGAACGCGCGGTTGATCCAGAGCTGGCCGGCGCTGAGCACGACGAGCACGCACGTGAGAAGAATCGCGGCCGCGCGACGATCGTCGCGTCGCAGCATCTCCTCGACGCCCAGCGCCGCGAGCAGCGCAAACGAAAGCGCTGCGCCGAACGCGAAGCGCACGTTGAGCGAGATGTCGTACAGCGGCACATGCTGCAGGATGCGCGCGACCGGCTCCCACGCGGAATGAATGAGCAGACACACGAACGCGAGCGCGGTGAGAAACCACGTGGTGCGCGAGCGCACGCGCGCGATGCCGTAGATCGCGAGCGCGAGGATGACGCTGCCCACCGCCGCGGTCTCCGCCTTCAGTCCCGCGGGACCGGGCGCGATCCATTTGCGGATGTGCAGGAACGGGAAGAAGTTCGTGAGCACGGAGACGCCGACTTCGACCGGCGTCTCGTAATGCTCGACGTCGCGCAGCACGTTTCTCCACGCGTACTCCGCCGTCTGCGGCACCGCCTCGGCGAACGGCAGGAGATAGATCGCGCAGAGCAGCAACGCGACGATGCCCGCGACGAACGCGACACCGATCGCGCGCTCGCTCTCGACCGTTGCGACTTTCATCTCGAAGAGCGCGTAGACCGTTCCGAGCGTGACGAGGTGGAGGACGGTCTCGGGGTGACCGGCGAGGATGAGCAGCGTCAGTACGATCATCAGCAGCGTTCCGCTGCGCATCCCCGGCTCGTGCACGACGCGCCGCGTCGCCAGCAAGACCAGCGGCAGATACGCCCAGCTCGCATGCGGCCAGAGCACGTACAGCGCGAGCGAAGAACAGTACGTCCAGCCGACCGCCGCGATTGCGGCCGCGGACTCGCGGCATCCGAGCTCGCGCGCGAGAACGAATGCGCCGATCGCGGCGACGAGAAACATCATCGCCACGCTGAACGTGAAGCTGAGCGGCGCGGGCATCAGACACGCGATGAGCGTGAACGGGTGATACGCCGCGGGCTGCGCGGCCGCGGCGAGGATGTCGCCGCAGAGGATCGACGGATTCCAGAGCGGCCACTCACCGTGTCGATACGACTCGCGCACCATCTGCCGCCA
>DATELS010000600.1:0-2142 GCA_035276365.1 Thermoanaerobaculia bacterium | reverse complement strand
CTCGGTCTGAAGGAAGCGAAGGACCTGGTCGAGGGCGCGCCTCAGACGATCAAGGAAGGCGTTTCCAAGGACGAGGCCGCGAAGATCAAGAAGGCGTTCGAAGACGCCGGCGCCAAGGTCACGATCAAGTAAGTTTCGTTTCATCGATTCCGGGCGGTGTTCCTGCATCGCCCGGAATCGCCTTTTGTTCCTCGAGTCAGAGAAGGGGGGAGCGGCCTTCTCGCCACGGCTCACCATCGCGTACACCAGTCTGCGTTGCCTGCAGCCTGGCCTCGCCTACACGCGACACATTAGGAGTCCCATCGAATGAACGGAGCCATGCCGAAACAGGAGCCGGTTCGTCACGACTTCTCCAAGATTCGCAGCTATATGGCGCTGCCGAATCTCATCGACGTCCAGAGAAAGTCCTACGACCGTTTCCTCCAGATGAATCTCCTTCCGGAAGAGCGCGAGGACACGGGTCTGCAGTCCGTGTTCACCAGCGTCTTCCCTTTCAGCGACTTCCGGGAGACGTGCTCGCTCGACTTCGTCCGCTTCTCCATCGGCAACTGGGAGTGCAAGTGCGGACAGCTCAAGGGTCTCGAGCACCTGCGCATGACGTGCGCGAACTGCGGGGCGAAGATCATCACTGATCACCCGCATGAAGAGACCGTCAACTGCGGCCAGTGCGGCGTCATCAACAAGAACCGCGTCGAGGTCTGCGACATCTGCGGCAATCCCGTCGACCTGCAGATGAAGTACTCCGTCGAGGAGTGCCAGGAGCGCGGCATGACCTACAGCGTTCCGCTGAAGGTCACCTTCCGCCTCTTCGTCTACGACAAGGACCCCGACACCGGCGTCAAGCACATGCGCGACGCGAAGGAAGAGGAAGTCTTCTTCGGCGACATCCCGCTGATGACGGACAACGGTACGTTCATCATCAACGGCACGGAGCGCGTCATCGTCTCGCAGCTCCACCGTTCGCCCGGCGTTTTCTTCACCAAGGAAAGCGCGCACACCTTCCTCTCGAAGATCATCCCGTACCGCGGCTCCTGGGTGGAGTTCGAGTACGACCAGAAGAACATCCTCTACGTCCGCATCGACCGCAAGCGCAAGTTCCTCGGATCGGTCTTCCTCCGCGCGCTCGGCCTCACGACGGACGAAGAGATCCTTCGCCAGTTCTACACGCCGATCAAGGTGCGTCTGAACGCGAACGGCGCGGAGCTCAGCTTCGACCGCCGCGTCCTCGATCAGGAAGAGGCGAAGGAGCGTCACTCGATCCGCGGCCGCCGCTCGGTGCGCACCGTCTTCGCGGGCATCAAGCTCGATCAGAAGATGGCGGATCAGTTGACGAAGAACAACGAAACGAGCGTCAAGGTCGACTACACCGCGCTCGACAAGGCCGTGTTCCTCGGCGACGTCGTCGACACGAACACGGGCGAAGTCCTCTTCGAGGCGAGCGAGAACGTTCCGGCCGACTGGGCGGAAGTGCTCCGCGGCCACGAGATCCAGGAAGTCGACGTCATCTTCCCCGAGTGGGATCTCGTCTCCGACATCCTGCTCAACACCGTCCGCAAGGACACGTCGAAGTCGTTCGAGGCGGCGATCATCGAGATCTACCGTCGCATGCGCCCGGGCGATCCTCCGACGCTCGAGTCGGCGAAGGCGCTCTTCGAGGGCATGTTCTTCGACGCGCGCAAGTACGACTTCTCGCGCGTGGGACGCTTCAAGTTCAACATCAAGCTCGATCTCCAGTCGCCGGTCACGCAGAAGACGATGACGCCCGAGGATTTCTATGTCGTCATCAACTACCTGCTGCGCCTGCGCAAGGACGTCGGCCGCGTCGATGACATCGACAACCTCGGCAACCGCCGCGTCCGTGCAGTCGGCGAGCTGCTCGAGAACCAGTTCCGCATCGGTCTCGTTCGTATGGAGCGCGCCATCAAGGAGAAGATGTCGGTTCACCAGGACATCGACTCGGCCATGCCGCACGACCTGATCAACTCCAAGCCGGTCATCGCGGCCATCAAGGAGTTCTTCGGCTCGTCGCAGCTGTCGCAGTTCATGGACCAGACGAACCCGCTGTCTGAAGTCACGCACAAGCGCCGTCTGTCGGCCCTTGGACCAGGTGGTCTGTCCCGTGAGCGCGCCGGATTCGAAGTC
>DATELS010000599.1:0-10531 GCA_035276365.1 Thermoanaerobaculia bacterium | reverse complement strand
CGTGCTGTCGGCGGTCGCGACAAACGGCACGCTCGACGTGCCCGCGATGCGCGAGTGGCAGAAGAAGCTCATGGGCGACGCGCTCCTCGCGGCGCTAGAGCCCGAGAAGAAACTGTTTTAACTGCTACGCCGGCAGCTCCAGCACCATCCGATACGCCGACACCTGCTGCGACGGGTTGTTCATCACGCCGGCCGTGCCGATGAACAGGAGGTTGAAGAGGCGGTAAATCTCCTCGCCCGCCTGCGCGACGACCTGTTCGCGATTCTCGACCCAGCGCCGGTGTCCATTGCGCGCCCACAGGTGATAGTTGTGGCGGTCGTTGTAGACGCCGACGAGCTGGATCTGCGACTGGTCGATCGCCTCCATGAGCTCGGGCATGTACACCATGCGGAACGTGCCGGGCCAGACGTATTTCGTGATGAAGCTCGACGTGCCGAACGGCACTTTGCCGGCCGCGAAATCGAGATACGCGCGCGCGCCGGGCTTGAGCAATTCCGCGTAACGCTTCATCACCAGCGGATAATCGGAGAGGTCTTCAATGACGCCCATGCAGGAAATGGCGTCGAAGCGGCGTCCCGGCTGGAACGTGAAAAAGTCCTGATAATGCGCCTCGGCATTCTTCAATCCGTACTTCTCAATGACGCCGCGCGTGAATCCGAGTTGATCCTTAGACAGCGTAATGCCCGTGACTTTCACGCCGCGGCTCGCACAATAGCGCGTCATCCCGCCCCAGCCGCATCCGATCTCGAGCAGTTCCTGCCCTTCCTTCAATTGCAATGAATCCCACGCGAATTCGTATTTGCGGCGCGAGCTTTCCTCGAGCGTGTCGTCGTCGGTCAGATAAATGCCTGGCGTGTAGGCGTAATAGTCGCGGTCGAGCGCGAGTAATTGAATGTTTTTCGAGTCGTAATGCTTGGCGATCCAGGACGGATTGAGTTTCTCGCGTCCGAAGATGAGCGGCTGCAGTCGCCGCCACACTTTCAGCCAGACATTGCGATCGTCGAGAAAATCGCGCAGCCACATAGCCTTGATCGCATCGCCTTCGATCTCGATGTCGCCGCGCACATACGCATCGGCGATGCGCAGCTCGGACGCGGATCGCAGTGCGCTCATCCCATCCTGATTGCGAATCTGCACCTCGAACTCGGGCGTGCCTTCGCCGATCGTGATCGTGCGGTCGGGCGTGCGCACGCGGAACGTGCACGGGAAGCGGCGATCGGAGGTGAACAGGCGCGCGGCCCAGGCGCCGAGGTCGGGACCGGCGTCGAGTCCGGGGAGGACGGAGGTGTCGGGACGATTGCTCATCGGGCGCTCCTTATGGAATTCGGGAGTGGACAGCTTACACGAGAAATCCGCGGAGGGAGCGCGACCGTAGTGACGCACATGAACATGAAGAAACTCGCTCTCGTCCTCTGCGCTGTTCTATTCACGACGTCGGCATTCGCCAATCAACACATGGAGAAGAAGTCGCTCTACCAGCGCCTCGGCGGCTACGACGCGATCGCCGCGGTGACGGACGACTTCATCGGCCGCCTCGCCTCCGACAAGGAGCTGTCGAAGTTCTTCGCCGGTCACAGCGAGGACTCGCTGAAGCGCATCCGCCAGTTGATCGTCGATCAGCTTTGCGCGGCGACCGGCGGTCCGTGCGTCTATGTCGGCCGCGACATGAAGACCGCGCACAAAGGCATGGGTATCACCGAGGCGCAGTGGAACCTCGCGGCGGGGCACCTGGTGGAGACGCTCGACAAGTTCAAAGTCCCCGAAGCCGAGAAGAACGAAGTCCTCGGCGCGGTGTCCTCGTTCAAGAAGGACATCGTCGAGAAGCCCTAGCGGACCGCGCGACGTCGCGCCGGAGCCGCAACCGGCGCGACGTACACGCGCGCGTTCTCCTCGTACAGCACATGCGACGCGGTGGCGCCGCCACGCGCGAGCGCGATGCGGCCGAGCGGTTGCAACGGACCAACACCGTCGCGCGTGACGATGCTCGTGAAGACGGTGCCTTCGATCGACACGAAGACGCGCGCGCGATGCTCATCGAGTGACACGATGTCGATCGGCGTCCACTCGCCCCACTCCGGATGCAGCGCGGTGCCGAATGCGAACAGCGTGTGCTTCCACGCCGCGACCTCGCCGTTCGCGACGATCGTCGTCACCTCCTCGGTGTCGACGAAGCGGCTCGAGCGAATCGTCCCGGCGGGCGTGAGCTCGACGCGCTTCACGCCGTGGAGCTCGGACCAGTACACGACGTAGCCGTCGTTCGTCGTCGCGATCGCGGGTGCGCTCTGCGGTCCGAACGGCGCGGGCTCGAGAACGATGCCGCCCGGCACTTCGGGTGATGCGTCGTCGCGGAGCGGAGTGCCGCGGACGTTGCCGTCGCTGCCGAGCCAGACCGCGAAGTTGGGTACCAGATCGAGCTCGCGGCCATTGCCGAGCGTCATCAACGCGCCCGCGGTCTTGCCATCCGCGGAGACCGCGACCGCCTGGATATCGACGAAATTGGATCGCCCGACGATGAAGTTGCGTCCGTTGAACACGGCGTCGCGGCTGTACGTGAAGTCGAGGCTGAACGGCAGTTGCTCGGGCTCGCCGAACGGCAGCACGCGAGTGAACGTGGCCTGCTTGCGCGACGCGTCGATGGTCTGGCTCCAGAACGCGACCTCGTTCGTGCCGTTCGACGCGAGGAGCGGCGCGCGTTGCACGGCGACGTTCTCGAGCGACACGAGCTCGCGCGACGCGCGATCGAGCGGCGCGAGCGCGTCGAGCGGATACGCGAAGAGGTCGAGATTCGCGGCCTGAAACAGCACGAGTCCATCCTTCGAGTCGCCGAGGGCGAGGTTGCTCGCCTCATGCTCGAAGAGCGTCGTGGTCTCGTCGATCGTGCCGTCGAGGTCGAGCAGCGACGCGCGCACGGCAAAGTCGGACGCGGGATCGGAGTGCAGCAGCAGCGCGCGCGATTGCCACTCGCGCGCGTCGAGCACCCACTGTCCCGGCAGGATGAGGCGCATCGCGGAGAAGCCCTGCAGCGGCTTGAACGTCGTTAGCTCGATCGCTTCCTGCCGTTGCGTAAAGAGCAGCGCGCCGCCGCGCACCGCCACGACGCGCGGCGCGGAGAAGGACTCCTCGCTCGTTGCGAAGTGCGCGGCGCGCGCATCGAGCGATGTCGCGTGCACGATGCCGTCGCGCGTCGTGAATCCCCACCGCGTGCCGGCGATGTTCACGATGTCGAAGAGGGCGCCGGCGCCGAGGTCGATCGTCGACTCGACGTTCAGTGACTCGTCGAGGATCGCGACATGCGACTCGTTCGCGATCGTGAAGCCGGTGAGCCATCGCGCGCCGTTCCAAGCGACGGCGCCGGTGCTCGCGTTTGCTGCGCGCTCGACGATCACCGGCGCACCGACTTCGCCGTTCGCGCGCCCGAGCTGCGCGATCACCGCCTGCGGCGTGCTGTATGTGACGAGATAGTCGCGGCCGTTCGTCGCCACGCCGCCCGCGGTGCCCGCGCCGAGCGCGAACGCGTTGCCGTCGCCGAGGAAGCGGACGAAGACGCGGTCGTCGTTGTGGTGCACGGAGGACGCGCGATTCGTCCAGACGGCGAGCGTCGTTTCGCCGTTCGTCGCGGAGCGCGCGGGCAGGTCGGCGAACGCCACGGGGCCGGGGAGGTTCGGGAGCGGGGCGATGGGAACCGAGAGCGCGAGAGACAGGAGCACCGGGATCACGTCCTCTGATACGCGGCACGCTATCCTTTCGTCGTGATTCCCGAGCCGCCCGACACGTCGTACTGGGACGCGTCGCCCGACTTTCGCGCACTGTGCAAGCGCAAGCTCGACGCGGCCGCGTTCGCCTGGGCGGAGCCGCAGCTCGCGTCGATGGGCGAGCGCGCGGCGAAGGAAGTCGCGCCGCTCGCGGCGATCGCCGATCGCGAGGGGCCGCGACTCGTCACGCACGACGCGCGCGGCGAGCGCATCGATCGCGTCGACTATCACCCCGCGTATCGCGAGATGGAGCGCATCGCGTACGGCTTGGGGATGATCGCGATGAAGTACGAGACGCACGAGCACGCGCATGCGTCGACGCTCACCGGCTTCGCGCTGGGCTACCTCTTCGCGATGGCGGAGTGCGGCCTGTATTGCCCCCTGTGCATGACGGACGGCGTCGCGCGCGTGCTCACGCGGCACGGCACGCACGAGCAGGTGATGCGCGTCGTGCCGCATCTCACGTCGCGCGACGCGTCGACGCTCTGGACCGGCGGCATGTTCCTCACCGAGCGCGCGGGCGGCTCGGACGTCGGCGCGAATCAAACGATCGCGCGCAAACACGCGGACGGCACGTGGCGGCTCACGGGACAGAAGTGGTTCTGCTCGAACGTGAGCGCCGAGGCGGTGCTCGTGACGGCGCGCGTGGAAGGCGAGGGCACGCGCGGCCTGCGCACGTTCCTCATGCTCACGCGCGACAACCCCGGCTTCACGATCGAGCGGCTGAAGGAGAAGCTCGGCGTGCGCTCGATGGCGACGGGCGAGGTCACGCTGCGCGACGCGATCGCGGAGGAAGTCGGCGGCTTCGCGGCGATGACCGACATGCTCAACCTCTCGCGTTTGTACAACGCGGTCGCGTCGATCGGTGTCATCGGCCGCGCGGTGTACGAGGCGCGGCATTACATCCAGCGTCGCGAAGTGTTCGGACGTCCGGTCATCGAGTGGCCGCTCGCGCAGGAGACGTTCTTCGATCTCGAGGCGGAACACGTCGCGGCGATGCTGCTCACCTTCGAAGCCGTCGAATCCCTCGGCCGCGCCGATGCCGGCGATCGCGATGCGCAGCGTCTCGCGCGTCTGCTCACGCCGATCGTGAAGGCGACGACCGGCAAGCTCGCCGTGCCGTGCGTGTCCGAGGCGATGGAGTTGATCGGAGGGAACGGGTACATCGAGGAGCATCCGATGCCGCGTCTGCTGCGCGACGCGCAGGTGCTGCCGATCTGGGAAGGGACGACGAACATTCTCATGCTCGACGCGCTGCGCGTGATGCAGAAGGACGGCGCGCACGAGCTGATCCTCGCGCGGACGCGCACGCGCTTTGCGAAGGAGAGTGCCGCGCTCGCGGAGTCGTTCGCGTCGCTCGACGAGAAGGACGCGCGCGGCTGGATCGATCGCCTGACGCGGCTCTACGAGCTGACGCTGCTGCTCGACGCGGAGCACGGCGAGTATGCCGACCGCCTGCTCCGCCGCCCCCTCGGCCTCATCCCCGGTGCCGCGCGATGACGCGCGTGACCGTGTTGATGACGGTGCTCGACGGCGCGCGCTTTGTCGACGAGGCGATCGCCAGCGTGATCGGGCAGGACTACGAAGACTTCGAACTGTTGATCGTCGACGACGGCTCGACGGACGCGACGCCGGAGATCCTCGCGCGCTGGTCTTCGCGCGACCCGCGCGTCCGCGTGATCCGCAACGATCGCAACCTCGGCATCTCGCGCGCGTCGAACGTGGGACTCGCGGAGGCGCGCGGCGCGTACATCGCGCGACTCGATGCGGACGATCTCTGCATGCCCGAACGTTTGCGCGCGCAAGTCGAAGTGCTCGATCGCGAGAGCGACGTCGTGCTCGTGTCGACGAACTACGAAGTGATCGATGAGCGAGGACGCGTGATCGGCAAAGAGTCGCGCGCGGATCCGCATGACGTGCTCGCGTTCCTGATGCACTTCAGCAACGCCCTCGGCGGGCACAGTCAGGTGATGTACCGCCGCGACGCCGTGCTCGCACTCGGCGCGTACTCCGAGGAATTCGAAGTGTGCGTCGACTACGACTTGTGGTCGCGGCTCGTACATGCCGGACGCTTCGTCGTGCTTCCGATGATCGGCATGCGCTATCGCCTGCACGATGGTCGCGTGAGCGTGCGCAAGGCGCGGCTGCAACGCGAGAGCTCGGATCGCATCGCGTATCGCATGCTCATCGCGCTGTTCGGCGCGCCGCCGCGCGGCGACGAGTTCGACGCGCTGATGTGGATGTGGCACGGCGATCCGCGATGGAGCGGCGGCGCGGCGCGCGCGCATCGACTGCTCGTCGATGCGTACGTCCGTTGCGGACGTCCGCCTGCGCGAAGAATCGTCGCGCGTCAGTGGATGATCGGCGCGGCCGCGCTGTGGCGCATGGGCGCGCGTCGCGAGGCGATCGTGTACGCGGGCTACGCGCTGCGCTGGCTATCGCCCAAACAACTCGATCCCGCTCGCCTGCGCCTCGGCCAGGAGATCGAGAAATCGGGCGCGTGAGATCTCGCGTGCGCCGAGCTGCTCCATGTGCGGCGTCATGACCTGACAGTCGAGGAACTTCGCGCCGCGCGCGCGCAGATGCTCGCACAGGAAGAGCAGCGCGAGCTTCGACGCGTCGGGGCGGACGTGAAACATGCTCTCGCCCGTGAACACGCCGCCCGCGTCGATGCCATACAGACCGCCGGCGAGCGTGTCGCCGTCCCACACTTCGATGCTGTGCGCGTCGCCGGCGCGATGCAGACGCGTGTACGCGGCGATGATGTTCGCGTGAATCCATGTCCCGTCCTGTTCGGGACGCTCCGCGATCGCGCACGCGCGGATCACCGCACCAAAATCGCGATCGATCGTGAACGTGAACCCGCTGCGCTTCGCCGCGCGCCGCAACGAGCGGCCGACGTGCACTTCATCGAAGACGAGAATCGCGCGGCGCCGCGGCGAGAACCACGGCAGCGGCACGTCGTCATGCGGCCAGGGGAAGATGCCTTTCCGATACGCCTCGCGCAGCGTCTCCACGCGCAGGTCCTCGCCGAGGGCGACGACGTCGCTCGGTGCGTAGCGAGGGTCGGGAAAGGTCGTCATGGGAGACCCGCCGTCATCCTGAGCGAAGCGAAGGATCTCCGCCTTCTGAGATCCTTCGCCGTCTTCGCGGCTCAGGATGACGTGAGTAGCTTCAGCTCATCTCCATCCGCGTCGATCACCACGTGTCCGCCGTTCGCGAGGTTGCCGAACAGCACCGCGTCGACGAGCGGCTCCTTCACTTTCGTCGAGATGAGGCGCGCCATCGGGCGCGCGCCGAACGCGCGGTCGTAGCCGTGCTTCGCCAGCCATGCTCGCGCGGGCTCGCGCAGATCGAGCGTCACGTTCTTCGCTGCGAGTTGCGCGCGCAGCTCGGCAATGAACTTGTCGACGACCTGCTCGATTGTTTCAAAGGAAAGCGGCTCGAACGCGATCCAGGCATCGAGGCGATTGCGGAACTCCGGCGCGAACGTCTTCTCGATCGCGCCGCGGCCGCGGCCCGTCACGCCCGCGTTCTTCATGAAGCCCGGCGCGGCGTCCGTCATCTCGCGGCCGCCGGCGTTCGTCGTCATGATCAGGATCACGTTGCGGAAGTCCGCCTTCTTGCCGTTGTTGTCGGTCAGCGTCGCGTGATCCATCACCTGCAGGAGGATCGAGAAGAGATTCGGATGCGCCTTCTCGATCTCGTCGAGGACCAGCACCGCGTACGGCGTTTTGAGGATTGCGTCGGTGAGCAGTCCGCCCTGATCGAAGCCGACGTATCCCGGAGGCGCGCCGATCAAACGCGACACCGTGTGCGGCTCCATGTACTCGCTCATGTCGAAGCGGATGAACTCGACGCCGAGGGAGTGGGCGAGCTGGCGGGCGAGCTCGGTCTTGCCGACGCCCGTCGGACCGGAGAACAGGAACGAGCCGATCGGCTTCTCCGCGTTGCCGAGGCCGGAGCGCGAGAGCTTGATCGCATTCACGATCTGCTGGATCGCGTGATCCTGGCCGAAGATCACGCGGCGGAGATCGGATTCGAGTCCTTGCAGGCGCTCCTTCTCCGAAACCGCGACCGTGCGCGGCGGAATCTTCGCCATGCGCGCGACGACCGTCTCGATCTCGTGGACGCCGATCGTCTCGGCGTCTTTCGTCTCGGGAGTGCGCAGCATGCGCGCGCGTGCGCCGGCTTCGTCGAGCACGTCGATCGCCTTGTCGGGAAGGTGGCGATCGTTGATGTATTTCGCGGACAGCTCGGCCGCGAGTTGAATCGCCTCGTCGGTGAACGTCACGAAGTGATGGATCTCGTAGTAGTCCTTGAGACCCTGCAGAATCTCCACGGTCTCGGCGACGCTCGGCTCGCCGATCTCGATCTTCTGGAAGCGGCGCGCGAGCGCGCGGTCGCGCTCGAACGACTGCTTGTACTCGCTGTACGTCGTCGAGCCGATGACGCGCAGCTTGCCGGAGGCGATGGCGGGCTTGAGGAGATTCGAGGCGTCCATCGTGCCGCCGCTCACCGCGCCCGCGCCGACGATCGTGTGGATCTCGTCGATGAACAGGATCGCGTCCTTCTTTTCCGTCAGCGCCGTGATGACGGCCTTGAGGCGCTGTTCGAACTCGCCGCGGTACTTCGTGCCCGCGAGCACCGCGCCCATGTCGAGCGAGTACACCTCCGCGTTTTTCAGAACCGGCGGCACCTCGCCCTTCTGAATCTTCAGCGCGAGCCCCTCGGCGATCGCGGTCTTGCCGACGCCGGGCTCACCGACGTACAGCGGATTGTTCTTGCGGCGGCGGCAGAGGATCTGGATCGTGCGTTCGAGCTCGAGCGCACGTCCGATCACGGGATCGATGTCGCCGGCTTTTGCTTTCGCGAGGAGATCGACGGCGAAGCTCTTCAGCGGATCGCGGGACGGCGTGGTGTCTTCGTCGGGAGTGGCGAACGCGGGCTCGCGCTCCGGCTCGTCCTTCCGGATGCCGTGCGAGATGTAGTTCAGCACATCGAGCTTCTCCACGCCCTGGCTGCGGAGGAAGTAGACCGCCTGCGATTTTTCCGCCTGATAGAGCGCGGCCAGCATCTGGCCCGTGTCCACTTCCTTGCGTCCGGAGCTCTGCGCGTGGAGCTGCGCGTATTGAATGACGCGCTGCAGCATCGCCGTCAGCGCGGGCTGCACCGACTCGTCGTCGAGGCGCTCGCAGGTCTTTTCGATGAAGTCGTCGAGCTGCTTTTTCAGCGCCTCGACGTCACCGCCGCATGCGCGGACGACGCCTCCCGCCTCGCGATCGTGCAGCAGCGCGAAGAGGAGATGCTCGAGCGTGACGTACTCGTGATGGCGGCGAATGGCCTCGTTCACCGCGAATTCGAAACTGGCCTGCAGCGCTTTGGCGATCATCCGACCTCTTCCATGGTCACGAGCAGAGGATACTCGTGCTCGCGCGCGAGGGACGTGGTCTGCTCGACTTTGGTCTCCGCGATCTCGTACGTATAAATGCCCGCGATGCCGACGCCGCGCAGGTGCACGTGCAGCATGACCTCGACGGCCTTCATCGGCGCCATGTTGAAGATGGACTCGAGGACCCAGACGACGAACTCCATCGTCGTGAAGTCGTCGTTGTGCAGGAGGACCTTGTAGAGCGGCGGCTGCTCGACTTTCTCCCTGCTCTCGGCGACAGCCGCTTCCTCGAAATCGGCGTGCGGGGGCAGCATCGTCACGCGTTTAACGCAAAATACGCGCGCGAAAATGCCGTCGCTCGAATCGCTGCTCCCGCTGCCCTCGCGCTTCCGCCGCTATGCGCCGGCGCTGTTCTTCATCGGCGGCTTTCTGTGGGACGCGTTCACGATCGGGAGGAAGATCACGCCGCTCGATCTCTTCGCGGTGCTCGCGTACCTCGCGGCGTCCGCGGCGATCCTCGTCGCCCTCGGACGCGGCGTCACGTTCCGCGGCTCCGAGTACATGAACGCGGTGCTGCAGTTCTTCTTCGGGAACATCTTCAGCGCGCTGTTCTTCTTCTACTTTTTATCCGCGAGCAGCCTGGCCGAGGATCTGGTGGTGCTCGCGCTGGCGGCGCTGCTGATCGGGAACGAGTTTCTGGAGGGCGTGTACAGCGAACTCACGCTGTCGTGGAGCTTCTTCACGCTGAGCGCGATCATGTTCTTCAACTTCGCGCTCGCGCATGCGTTCCGCAGCATCTCGACGTTCTGGTTCTATCTCGGCACGCTCGTGGCGATGCTGCTCGTGCTCGCGCTGCGGACGACGGCGCGTCGCGAATCGGGCTCGATCAAGCCGTCGATCGCGATCGCCGCGGTGATGCTGCTCCTGCACGCGTACAACGTCATCCCGCCCGTGCCTCTCGTGAAGAAGCAGATGTACGTCGCGCACGACATGCGCCGCGTGAACGGGAAATACGTCGCGCGGATCGAGCCGCCGGGATGGCGCGTCTGGCGTTCGTCGTCGCCGATCTTTCATCGCAACGGCAACGAGCGCGTGTACTGCTTCACGTCCGTCTTCGTGCCGCGCGGGATTCGCACGACGATCCGCCATCGCTGGGAGCTCTACGACGAGGAGAGGAGCGCGTGGACGACGACGAGTGTCGTGCCCTTCGCGATCGAGGGAGGACGCGAGACCGGCTACCGCGGCTTCACGTGGAAACAGAACGTGCAGCCGGGCCGCTGGCGCGTGACCGCGGAAGCCGAGAGCGGCGCCGCGATCGGGGTGCTGGAGTTCCGGGTGGTGGAGGCGGAGCGCCGCCGTCTCGGCGGCTGAGCAGGCGCCGTCCCG
>DATELS010000598.1:0-3329 GCA_035276365.1 Thermoanaerobaculia bacterium | reverse complement strand
AGAAGCGGAAGGACTTCGTCACGACGACGCGGCCGTCCGAGTAGCGGTACTCGATGACGCGCGCGCCGCGGTCGTCGCGTTCGCTCACCGCATACAGCGCGGAGTTGATGCGCTTCGTCAGCGCCGCGTCGCTCGTCACGATCACGAACGGATAGTCCCAACGCGCCGCGCCGCGCGCCTTCACGAGATCGACCGGCACCTTGCGCTGCTTCTTCTGGTCGTAGCTCTTCAGCGTGAACGACGTCAGTTGCGCGCCGCGATTCGTGAACACCGCGCGGTACTCGGGCGTGTCGTACACGCTCGTCTGCACGCGCGCGCCTGCGATCGGAGCGGCGGGCGGTGCGGCGGCGACGGTGGGCGTCGATGTTGCCGTCGTCGTTTGCGCGGGTGCGGAAGAAGTCGTGGTGGCGGAAGGTGTCGTCCCGCTCGTCGTGGTGACGGTGTTCGTTGCGACAGGTTTCTGCGGCTGCGGCTTCTTGACCAGCTCGGGGAACAGCTTCGGCGCGAGCGAGGCCCAGCCGAGGAGAATCGCGAGCGAGATCACGATCGCCAGAAAGATTCGTTTTTCCATTTCAAGGGACCGGGTCCCAACCTCCAGGATTGAACGGATGGCAGCGCGCGAGTCGCCGCGCGCCGAGCCAGATGCCGCGAATGACGCCGTATTTTTCGACGGCGTGCATCGTATACACGGAGCAGGTCGGCTCGAAGCGGCACATCGGCGGCAGAAGCGGCGAGAGGAAGCGCTTGTACGAGCGAAGAAGGAACAGCGCGGCGCCGCGGACGATCATGACGACTGCCGGGACGCGCCGCTCACGACGCGCTCCAGCACCCGGCCGAGGTCGCGGCTGTAGTCTTGATAGGTGGTGCCGGCCGCGTTCGGTTTGACATTGACGACGATGTCGAGCGACCTGGCGTCGATGCCCAGCGGCTCGCGGAGCCGCCGGTAGGTCTCGCGCGTCCATCGCTTCAGTCGATTGCGATCGTGAGCCTTCCCGAGCTTTTTCGTCGCGGTGATTCCGATGCGCGAGTAGGGCAGTCCGTTGCCGGCGAAGAACAAAACCGAGTAGCGGGAAAACAACTTCTGGCCCGTTTCATAGACGTGGACGAACTCGCGACGCTTCGCCAGTCTCTTGTGCTTCGGCAGGGCGGCCCCGCCGTCAGCGTTCGTTGCCAAAGGCCTTACACGGCGAGGCGCTTACGGCCTTTGCGGCGGCGGCGCGAGAGCACGGCCTGGCCGTCTTTGGTGCGCATGCGGACGAGAAATCCGTGCGTGCGCTTGCGCCGGCGATTGTTCGGCTGATAGGTGCGTTTCGATCCCATTTTGCTAACCCTCTGAAAAGAAAGCGGTGAGTATAGTCGGCGCGGAAAAGGCGGTCAAACACTGAGAAAATTCCTCACTCCTGTGAGTGCATCTTTTCTCTTGCCTTCGAAACGATTCGCTATGCTAGACTCCGTCCCCCTATCCAGAGCCCGGAATTTCCACAACTGTGGAAAAGCTGTGGATTCTCAATGAGATAGCTCGTCTTCCCCCAAATGAGCACGTGGAGCCAGGTCCTCAATCGCATCGAACAGGTCGTTGATCGGACGGAGTACGAAACATGGCTCGCTCCGACCCGTTTTCTCGGCCAGAAGGGGGACACGCTCGACGTCGCCGTCCCCTCGCAGCGCTATGTCGATGAGATTCGCGAGCGTTTCGGCGCGCGGATCCGCGGCGTGCTGAACGAGATCTCGCCCGAGCGCGTGCAGATCCACTTCGTCGTCGACGACTCCATCGCCTCGGACGAGCTCGTTCCCAACATCGCGCCGCCGAAGGACGACCTCCCCACCGCGCTCTTCAATCCGCGCTATCGCTTCGAGACCTTCGTGGTCGGCAACTCGAACCAGCTCGCGTACGCGGCGTCGAAGTCGATCTCCGAGAATCCGAGCGGTTCGTTCAATCCGCTCTTCATCTACGGCGGCGCCGGACTCGGCAAGACGCATCTCATTCAAGCGATCGGACAGCAACTCAAAGAGACCCGGCTGAACATGAAGGTCGCGTACATGTCGGCCGAGGCGTTCATGACGGAGCTCATCTCGTCGATTCGCTTCGATCGCATGCAGCCCTTCCGCGAGCGCTATCGTTCGCTCGACGCGCTCCTCCTCGACGACATCCAGTTCATCGCCGGCAAGGAGCGCACGCAGGAAGAGTTCTTCCACACCTTCAACGCGCTCTACGAGTCGCAGAAGCAGATCGTGTTCACGTCCGATCGTCCGCCGAAAGAGATTCCCACTCTCGAAGAGCGGCTCCGCTCGCGATTCGAGTGGGGACTCACGGCCGACATTCAAGCGCCCGATCTCGAGACGAAGGTCGCCATCCTTCGCAAGAAGGCGGAAGACAAAGGTCTCAACCTGCCGCAGGAAGTGGCGCTGTTTCTCGCAGAGCGCGTGCGCTCGAACGTCCGCGAGCTCGAAGGACATCTCAACAAGATCGCGGTCTACGCATCGCTCGCGGGCAAGACCGTGACGATCGATCTCGCGAAGGAAGCGCTGAAGGACGTTCTGTCGAAGGAAGACAAGCCGATCACGCCGACCGAGATCCTCCGCGTCGTCGCCGCGCACTACGGTCTCAAGGCCTCGGACCTCAAGCAGAAGAGCAACGCGCAGACGATCGCCTTCCCGCGACAGGTGGCGATGTATCTCTGCAAAGACCTCACGGATCTCTCGTATCCGGAGATCGGGAAACTGTTCGCCGACAAGCACCACTCGACCGTCATGTACTCGGTGCAGCAGATCAAGAAGAAGATGGACAACGATCAGCAGTTCGCGCGGACGGTCGAGTCCCTCGCGAAACAGTTCCGATGATCCTTCCACAGTCCCTGCGGAAAGCCCTGCTGGAAAGATGTGGACGGATTTCGCCTTCGCTGTCGATCGTCGCGGAACTGCGGAAAACGGCCCGATTCTCCTCGGTTTTTACGGGGAGTAACTCACAGGATTCAAAAGCGAAGACTGCTATACTTTCGAGGACTTTGCGTCGATTCCCGACGAAATCCGCACCACCTACTACTACCACTACGAGAAGAATAGACTCCGTCTGAAGGAAGAAGAATCCATGGAGCTCACCGTCGGAAAAGCGGATCTTCAGAAAGAACTCCAGCTTTGCCAGGGAGTGGTCGAGAAGCGCTCGACGATCCCCATCCTGTCGAATGTTCTTCTGAAAGCCGCCGACGGACGCCTGCAGATCGCGGCCACCGATCTCGATGTCACGATCCTCAGCTCGACCGGCGCGCGCATCACGACGCCCGGCGGCGTGACGATCGAGGCCAAGCGACTCTTCGACATCGTCCGCTCCC
>DATELS010000597.1:0-7618 GCA_035276365.1 Thermoanaerobaculia bacterium | reverse complement strand
TCGTCGCGGTGCCGATCAAGGGGAGCAACGACGCGATCATCGGCGTGCTCGCCGCGGCCGATCGCGAGACTCGCGAGGGAGGCGTGGGCGTGTTCGAGGAGAACGAGCTGCGCTTGCTCGCGCTGTTTGCGAATCAGGTCGCGATCGCGCTCGAGAACGCGCGTCTGCACCGCGACGCGCTGGAGAAGCAGGCCATGGAGCGCGAGCTCGAACTGGCGGCGACGATCCAGCGCGACATCCTTCCGAAGGCGATCCCGCAAGTCGACGGGATCGAGATCGCGGCGCTCTCGAAACCGGCGCGGCAGGTCGGCGGCGACTATCACGCGTTCTTCCTGCGCGACGGCGTGCTCTCCGCGCTCGTCGCGGACGTCGCAGGCAAGTCGATGCCCGCGGCGCTGCTCGTGAGCGCGCTGCACGCGGTGTTTCAGTTGCTCTTCGCGGAAGGACGCGAGCTTGGCGAGATCGCGACGGAGCTCAATCGCCACATTCACAACTGGTCCGCGGAGAACAAGTTCGTGACGCTGGTCATGGTCTCGATCGATCAGGAGAACGAGACGCTGCAGTACGTGAACGCGGGCCACAATCCCGCGTACCTGATCTCGAACGGAAAGATCGATCAGATCAAGTCGCACGGCTTGCCGGTGGGCATCCTGCCCGGTACGCGCTACATGACGCAGACGCGCCCGTTCCCCGCGGGCGCGTGTGCAGTGCTCTACAGCGACGGCATCACAGAAGCGGAAGACGCGGCCGGCGAAGAGTTCGAGAATGCGCGCCTCGAGGCATTGCTCGAAGCGCACATCGACTGCAGCGCGGCGACGATCCGCAATCAGATCGCCGCCGCCGTCGAAGCGTTCGTGGACGAGGCGCCGCAGAAGGATGACGAGACGATCGTCATCGTGCGGCGCACGTAGCTCACTTCACGTCCACTGTCGTCAGCAGCAGATTCTCCTTCGCTTCCGAGAGCACGAAGAAGTAGTCGCTGCGCTCGCCGCGGTTGTTGACGATCACGTGCGCGAGCGCCTCCAGGCTCACGTCCGTGCCGTCCTGCGAGTAGTAGTCGAGCATCACTTTGTACTGCCCCTTCGGCGCGTGTTGCAGCGTGTAGATCTCCGGGCCGTAGCCGAACGTGTAGCCGCCGGTGAACGTCGCGCCGTTCGCGCTCGTGTCGTGATCCCACTTCACGACTTCGCCGTTCGGCTCGTGAATGTGCTCGTCGACGTAGCACCAGCCGCTGTCCCACATCAGCTCGATCGTGAGGTCATTGCGCGGATCGGCGCGCAGTTCGACGCCGCGCTGCCGGTCGAGGAACGATGCCTTCTCCCATCGCGCGAGCGCCTCGTCCGTCTGCTCGTACACCGCCTCCATCCAATCCGTTTTCTTGCCCGCGTGCAGCCGCTTCGCCAGCGCGTTCACGCGCGCGCCGCGTCCGTGCCGCGCCTCGAGCAGAATCAGCTCGCGCCACGACTGCGGTTCGGTGGGCGAGACTTCGATCGCGCGCTCGAGCAGAAGACGCGCGAGCGACTCTTCGCCCCAGCCATCGAGCACGCGCGCGAGGATGCGCAGCAGCGGCGCGTCGTCGGGACGCGACTCCGCGAGATCGCTGAGCACGCGCGCGGCGACTTCCGGCGAGTGCTCGCGGAACGCCTGCGCGGCGAAGACGTGAAAGCCTTTGTCGCCGCCGAGGAGGGCGCGGGCGGAGAGGTAGTAGCGGAGGCGTTCCGCCGTCGAGCCGATCGCGCTCAGTTTCGCGAGCACTCCGGCGCGCAGCTCGCGACGATGCTTCAGTGCCTCTTCCTGCAGATCGGGATCATCGGTCGGCGTCTCCGTGGCGAGGATCGAGAGCAGATCATCCGTCGTCACGCTGCCCGTGCGCAGCGACGGCGTCGCGCTCGTCGCCACCGACGACATCGGCTGCACTGCCGGCGCCTCCGCCGTCACCGTGATCGACTCGCTGACCGCGGCAACCGAGATGCTGATGTCGAGCGTCGCGCCGGAGGGCGTCGTATTCGGCACATTGCGCGTCGCGGTGTTGAAGCCCGGGAGATCGGCGACGACGCGCGGGTTCTGCGGCATGACCGCGGTGCCGAGGGCGTAGCGGCCGTTCACATCGGTGACGGTGGCGCAGAGGCCAGTGTCGCCGTCCATCAGAATGACCGTGACTCCCGGAAGCTCGAAGCCGCTGTTGTCCAGCACGCGTCCCTTGATCATCCAGCCATCGTGCGAGATGACCGGAGGTGGGAGCGGCGGTGGCGTCCAGTTGCGCTGGCGCTCGACATCCTCCTGATAGCGCTTCTTCGCCGCGACGACGTCCGGCGGCATCGGGATGTCGTACCGCTCGTAGTCCCACCAGTTCTCGAGCACGAGCAGCGACGTGCGCGGCGTGAGCTGATTGAACGCGCGTCCGTGCGCGATGAGATCGTCGTCCGAGGCGCCGTCGTTCATCAGCTCGCGCAGTCGTGCGCGCGCCCATGCGCGTCGGATCATGCTCGCCTCCGTCGCGCCGGTCAGCTCGCGCACCGGCAGCTCGCGGCCGAGGAGCGGCAGGACCGTGATCGGTTGCTTCGCGCGCGATGCGACCGCGATGCGCATCGGACGCGCGGCGCTGATCGTCGACGGCGCGATCTCGCTTCCGCTGAGACGCGCTGTCGCGGGAATGTGCATCGCCTCTTCGACCGCGGCGTCCGTATCGACGCGCAACAGATCGAGCACCGTGCCGCCCGTTGCGCGCGCGGCATTCGCGAGGAGTTGATCGTTCGCCGTCTTCGTCGCATGCACGACGAGCAGAGGACGGCCGAGGGAGGAGAGCTTCGTGATGGCGGCAGCGATGGCGTGGCTGTCGCCCAGCGACGTGAGTCCGTCCGTGACGAGCACGATGCGCGTCGTCGGTGGCAGCGCCGCGGCGATCTTCGGCAAACGCGACGTCACCGCGAGCAGATTCGTCGCGCCGAGCGGTTGCAGCTCATCGAGGATCGAGCTCAGTTCGCGCGCGGCCGCGGGCGTGCCCGCGTTCGCGATCTTGCGCGGCTCGTCGACATCGACGTGGAACGGGATCACCTCGGCCGTCGACCATGCCTGTTGCTTGGTGAGAAACGCGCCGAGGAAGCGGCGGAGGATCGCGGAGTTCTGCTGCACGCTGCTCGCGGACGTGTCGTAGAGGATCACCACGTGCGACGCGGGCGTGGCCTCGCGCGCGTCGGGCGTGAAGTCCACGCCCGCGGACGCGTACCACATCCCGTCTTCGGCAGACTTCGCGGTGAGCGCGAGCTCGCGAGGATCGCGCGGGATGCGGATTGTCCCGTTCTCCTCGAGCGCCGTCGCGCCGTCCGCGTCGATCTTCACGTCGAACTTCGGCACGCTCGCGCGATAGCTCACGTCGAGCGTGTAGTCCTCGTTCGTCAGCTCCTGGTCGTACGCGACGAATACCTTCTTCTCGCCGTGCGGCGGAATCGGGAAGACGTTGAGATGGAAGCTGCGGCCGGCGTTCCATTCGACGAGCGCCGGATCGACGCTGCGGTGGATCGTCTCCTCGTACGCCTCGCGCGCGAGGACGCGCTCCACCGCCACGCCGTGGCGCAGCACGCCGTCGAACCAGAGTCCGAGGTCGCTGACTTCGGCGTCGGGCGGGAGAGGGAACTCGAAGTCGCCGCCGGTCGTGCGATCGAGCTCGCTGCGGTACGTGAGCTCGTACTCCGTGCGCGCGAGATGCCCGCGCACCGTGACGCGGATCTGCACGGAGGACAGCGCGAGCGCGAGGTTGCCGTCGTCGCTTTGCACCGTGAGCTTCGGCGCGGCGGCGAAGAGCGGCGAGGCGAGGAGAGCGAGGCACAGCGAGGCGAACCAGCGCGGCATGGGGCGTCCTCCTTCTTTGCTTTCACGCTAAGTCCGAAAAGCGACGCGGCGGTTACGAGACCGTTGTGAAGCGGTGTGCGCGTGGTAGCGTTTTCTGGTGATCATCAAGGTCGCGCTGAACGGCGGACGCGTGGAAGCGCCGGCGACGCCGGAGGAGATCGCGAGCGATGTGGCTGCATGCGCGGCGATCGGCGCGATCGTTTTTCACGTGCACGCGCGCGACGCGATGCGGCGCGAGAGCCTGCTGCCGCGCGACGTCGATCCCGTCGTCGCCGCCATTCGCGCGCGCACGCCGCAAGCGAGCCTCGGACTGACGACGGGCGCGTGGATTCTGCCCGACGTCGCGGCGCGTCTCGACGCCATCGCCGCATGGCGCGAGCTTCCCGACTTCGCCTCGGTCAACTTCGACGAAGACGGATGCGAGGATGTGGCGCGGCTGCTCGTCGCGCGCGGTGTGGCGGTGGAAGCGGGTGTGCTCGATGTTGCGAGCACGCACCGATTTTTCGATGCGGACGTTCCCGTGTTGCGCGTGCTCATTGAGCTGCAGGAGCAGCAACTCGACGACGCGCTGCGCGCGCACGATGCGATCGTCGAAGCGCTCGGCGATCACGACGGGCCGCGTCTCCTGCACGGACACGCGGCGATGACGTGGCCGCTCGTCGAAGAAGCCGCGCGCCGCGGCTACGACACGCGGATCGGACTCGAAGACGTGGCAACGTTACCCAGCGGAACGCCTGCGACGAACGTCGAGCTCTTCACGGCAGCGCTCAGGATCGCGTCAGGAACGCGCTGATCCGCTCCGCCGACTCGTCCGACAAAAAGCACTCGATCTGATGCTCCGTCTCGAGCTCGAGCTGCGCGCGCAACTCGTTGCGCTCCGACGCCGCGAGCGCGCGCTTGATGCCGGCGATTGCGACCGGCGGCGCATCGGCGAACGCGCGCGCCAGTGTCTGCGTCTCCGCGACGAGATCCGTCGCGATGCGATCGATCATGCCCAGCTCCAACGCCTCGCGCGCCTCGATCATGCGTCCCGTCGCCATCAGCTCGAACGCGCGCGCGCGTCCGACGAGTCGCGGCAGGAGCCACGTGCCGCCCCAGTCGGGATGAAGTCCGATGCGCACGAAGCTCTCGCTCAGCTTCGCCTGTTCGGACGCGATGCGGTAGTCGCACGCCAGCGCGAGATTGCAGCCCGCGCCCGCCGCCACGCCATTGATCGACGCGGTCACCGGCTTCGCCATCGACGCGATCGCGAGCACGACGTCGCGTCCCGCGTCGAGCAGCTTGCGCAGTCCTTCGACGTCGCGATTCTTTTGCAGCCCACCCATGAACGCGACGTCGCCGCCGGCGCAGAACGCGCGACCCGCGCCCGTGATCACGATCGCGCGCACCGCGTCGTCGCTCTCACACGCGCGCAGCGCGGCGAGCAGGTCCTCGCGCATCGTGCCCGTGAAGGCGTTCAGCTTGTCGGGACGATTGAGCGTGATCGTCGCGATGCGGTCGGTGACGGACGTCTCGATGAACATGGCGCGAGTCTATACTTCGCGCCACGATGAAACGCGCTCTCTCCTGGGTCGTCTACGCGACCATCCCGATCGCGCTGTTCCTGCAGTTCACGCACGGCAGCATCACGCTGCAGTTCATCTTCTCGTGCATCGCCGTGCTGCCTGTCGCCGCGTGGATCGGCCACGGCACCGAGCACCTCGCGCACCGCCTCGGGCCCACTCCTGGCGCGCTGCTGAACGCGACGTTCGGCAACTTCGCGGAGATGGTGATCGCCGTGATCGCGATCCGGCAGGGACTCATCGACGTCGTCCGCGCCTCGCTCACCGGCTCCATCCTCGGCAACCTCCTCTTCGTCGCCGGACTGGCGATGCTCATGGGCGGCTGGAAGCGCGAGTCGCAGCGTTTCAACCGACTCTCCGCGGAGTCGCAGGGCGGGCAGTTGATTCTCGCCGTCGGCGCGCTGATCGTGCCCGCGCTCTTCTTCCGCTCCGCGGTGCAGGCGCATCATCCCGAGCTCATTCATCAGGTGTCGATGGGCACCTCGGCCATCCTGCTGCTGTCGTACGCGGCGGGTCTCTACTTCAGCTTCAAGACGCATCGCCATCGCCTGAATGAAAGCGCGATCGGCGACACGCACGAAGAAATCGAAGAGCACGAGCTCTGGTCCGCGAAGAAAGCGGCGCTCGTCCTCCTCGGCGCGAGCGTGCTGATGGGCGTCGTCGCCGAAGGTCTCGTGCACGCGGTGCACGAGGCAGGCAAGGCGTGGGGACTCAACGAAGTCTTCCTCGGCTTCGTCGTGCTGGCGATCGTGGGCAACGCGGCCGAGCACTCGACCGCGGTCGTGCTCGCGATGCGCAACCAGATGGACACGGCGCTCAACATCTCGATGCAGTCGAGCGTGCAGATCGCGCTCTTCGTGACGCCGGCGCTGGTGTTTCTCTCGTACCCGCTCGGGCATCCGCTCGATCTCCTCTTCTCGCCCTTCGAGATCCTCGCCGTCACCCTCGGCGTCGCCGTGTTCGCGTACCTGATCATCAACGGCGAGTCGAACTGGTACGAGGGCGTGCAACTCCTCGCGGTCTACGCGATCATTGCCGTGGCGCTGTTCTTCCTGCCCGCGCCGGAGGTGCCCGCCGCGGCGCACGCGGCCGGACCGTGACGTGCTGCGGCGCCTGTATTTCTTCGAGCTCTTCGCGCTCGCGAATCTCGCGCTGATCGCGATCGTCGCGCGCGGCACGCTCGCCATCGTCGGCTCGCCGCTGCATCACATCTACGTCTTCTCGATGACGCTGGCGATGGAGGCGCTCCTCGGCGTCGCGGTGCGCGCGGCAGTCTCGCTCGTGCGTCGCGATCGCGCGTACCTGCGCATCATCCGCACGCGCGACTGGATCCTCGACACGCTGCGCCTCGTCGTCAGCGGCGGCGTCGTCATCACGACCTACGGCTGGATCAAGCTCGTGCTGCCAATCGTCCATCCGCGTCTCTTCGACGAAGAGCTGTGGCAGTTCGATCAGTTGCTGTTCTTCGGCATGTCGCCGACCGTCTTCTTCACCAACCTCTTCGACACCGGCCCGTTTCTGCGCGTCATCGATCAGTCGTACGCGTGGGTCTTCTACTTCGGAGCGATCGTCGCGTTCGGCTACTTTCTCTCGGAACCGAGCCGCCGCGTGCGGGTCGCGTTCGCGAACGGCAACGCCGTGCTCTGGATTGCCGGCGCGTGGCTGTACATGCTCTTCCCGTCCATTGGTCCCGGCTATCGCTTTCCCGACGTCTGGCTCGCGCACGCGGAGTCGCTGAAGACGACGCAGACGATGCAGGCGCTGCTGATGCGCAACTTCCAAAACGTATTGCGCGCCGCGACCGGGCAGCGCGTGACAGAGCCGATCCGCATCGTCTTCGGCATCGCCGCGTTCCCGAGCCTGCACGTCGGCTTCCAGACCTACGTCTTTCTGTGGATGCGGAAACTGTGGAAGTCCGGCGAGGTGCTCTTCGGCATCTTCGTCGTGACGATGTTCCTCGGCTCGATGATCACCGGCTGGCATTACCTCATCGACGGCCTCGCCGGAATGGCGCTCGCGTATCTGTGCTATCGCCCGTTCTGGAGGCGGGCACGGCTGGATCGTTTTCTGGAACGCCGCGCGGCGTGATCTTGTTGAACGATTCGCGTGACCACACTCGGCGAAGTCCTCGCGCAACGCACGACGGAAGGCGTTCTCTACGAGAAGCTGGAGAAAAACTCCGTGCGCTGCTTCTCCTGCGGGCATCG